>VBKF01000103.1 GCA_005888095.1 Deltaproteobacteria bacterium
AAGCCTCGCTTGGCTATCCCATCGCCTGGGGAGCGCGGCGGCAGATCTCCTCAGAACCAAGAGGGGGAAAACCCGACAGGCCGCGGCCCGGCGCTTGCCGCTGCACATGCGACCCCGGGCCCGCGGGGGGACCGGCTCTGCGAACCCCAGTTCACAGCCCGGGCAGGCAGCTGCCAACTCTTTGAGCGGCGGAGGCGGTGCCCCTGGCGCCGCACCGCAAAAAATCGAGGAAACCCGAGCCCCGGGGCCATCGCAACCTCGTCGCCGCGCCTGGCATCCAACTTGCGAAAGCTCACGACGGAGACTACGGCAATGCCACCGAACGTCACGCTGCTCGATCTCGTGAACGCCGTCGCCCGGCACGCCCGCTCGGAGGCCGAGATCATGGCCACGGTCGTCTACCTCGTGAACCGCGGCCATGTACGCCTGTGCGGGACCTTCAAAGGGACGCGTTTCGGGACGCGCTTCGAGCTGGAAGCCCTCGCGGTGGCATGATCGCGGAAGGAGATAGACCATGTCATTCGTTCCAGGAACACGCTGCCGCTCGACACGCACGATCGTGTATCCGGGCGGAGTCGTTCGCCGGTCCACGCCAGGGACTCTGATCTCGCTGCGCGAGAACCTCGGCCGCGAGCTCTTCACCGTCGACTTCGGCGGCCAGAAGCTGATCCTCTTCGCCCACGAGATTGAACCCGTGAGCGAGGAGCTGGCGGCATAGCCGGGGACCCGCCGCCGCCGGGCTACGAGCTCGTGCCGCGCTCTGCCACGTACGCCGGCTCGACTGCCGGGGGCGCGACCTTGGTCGGCATCGCCACCGTCGCCTCGACCCCGGCCTCCGGCGCGTGCATGCGTGGAGCGAGGCGCCCGAGCGCCAGGTAGAGCGGCGCGGCGAGCGCGAAGAGCGCCGCTCCGATCGCCCACGCCGTCGGGATCCCGAGGTCGCGCGCGACGAGACCGAGAATCACGAGCCCCGAGGCCCCGCCCAGGGTGAAGAAGGTCGAGCGCACCGAGAGCACGGTCGCGCGCTCGGCAGCTGCGACGTGCTCGTTGGTCCATGCGAGCAGCACCGGGTCGCTCAGCCCGAAGGCGATCTCCTGGAGAACGAGGCCGGCGACCATGGGCGCCGCGGTGACGGCCGTGGCCGCGACGGCCACGGTGGCGCCGCGCCACAGAGCGGCGGCCGCGAGCACCGTCTCGCGCGCGAATCGCCGGAGGAGGCGCGGCAGGATCGCATTGCCGGCGAGGGCCGTGAGGCTCAGGAGCGCGACGATCCAGCCCATCCGCCAGAGCCCCTTGCCGACGAGAGCCTCGAGGCGCGGCTGCCAGAGGATGTGAAGCGGGAAGCTCGCGAACGCCCCGATCCCGGTGAGCGTGCACAGCAGGATCAGCACCGGCGCGGCGCGCACGACGGCGAGGCCGTCGAGCGCGGTGCGCCCGAGGGAGCGTGGGACCGCCCGCGCGCGCGTCTCCCGCATCGACGCGGCGGCGAACGCCGCGGTCACGACGAACAGCGCACTACACACCAGCCAGGGAACCCTCCAGCCGAGCTCGGCGAGATAGCCGCAGGCGACGCCCCCGACGATCATGAACGCCCGCGCCACGACCTGCCCGCGAGCGAACAGCCTGTCCGTCGGGCGCGCGTCGCCCTCGGCCCGCACCCCATCGACCGCCCAGGCCTCGAGCGCACCGCTCGCGAGCGTCGTGCCCACGGCGTCGATGACCTCGGCCACGAGACAGTCGGCAAAGTCGCGCGCGAACGCGTAGAGCGCATAGGCGGTCATGCGCACCATGCACGCGGCGAGGAACGACCGTTTGCGCCCGAAGCGGTCGGCGAAGGCGCCCGTCGGCACCTCGAACACGAACACCGTGGTCAGGTAGGTGGCGAGCACCGCGTTCATCTGGAGGAGGTCGAGACCGCGGCTCAGGAGGAACAGCGGGTAGATCGGCGCGATGAAGAACTGCGCGAGCGTGTAGAGCCCGGAGACGACGTAGTACGTGCGCTCGGTGCGGGTCATGGGCGCAGGCGCCGTTCTAGCCGCGCCCTGGCGGCCGCTCAAACCACGCACCTCCACGCTCGTCGCGCGGGTCAGCTCGTGCCGGCGTGCGCGGCGAGGTAGTCGAGGAGCTCACGCTCCTCGTGCGCGCTGAGCCACGGGAGACGCCGCTGGGCGAACAGGCCGTGCATGCGCTCGATCTGCGCCTGCCACATCGGGAACGTCATGCTGCCCGGCGCGTAGAGCCGATGGCAGCCACCGCACCGCGCGCGCAAGACGGCCGCCCCCGGCGCGTCGGGATCGGGGAGGGCCGGCCCGCAGCCGAGGGCGGCCGCCAAAGCGAAGAGCGCGGCCCTCAGAACGCCTCGCGGCAGTACGCCACCTGACCCGGCGCCTCGGCCACGCCGACCTCCAGCGACACGAAGGCCCGGCCGCCCGCTTCCGCGCGCAGCGCGTCGCGCAGCCGCCCGAGGAGGTAGGCCGCGAGCTCCTCCGCGGAGCTGTGTGCGATCGGCAGCAGCCGCACGTCGCTCTCGGGGAAGCAGAAGCGCTCGCCGCCGCTGGTGATCACCTCGACGGCGCCCTCGGTCCGCACCGCGGTCAGGCAGTCGCTCTCGAGCGGGAGCAGCACGCGCTCGTCGAGCTCGCGGCAGAGCTCGTGCGCCACCCGCTTCACCAGCCCGAAGTCCAGCACGTAGCCCTCCGGACCGAGCTCCGCCTCGACGCGGACCGAGACCTGGTAGTTGTGGCCATGGAGCGGCTCGCGGAAGCCGGGGTAGGCGATGAAGTGGGCTGCCGAGAACTTGAGGTAGTCCTTCGCGACCACCACGCTGTAGCGCTGCGGCGCGGCCATTGAGGAAACTGTAGCAGGCCGACAGCGTGGTCGGTCAACTGGCCGCCGCGGAACGGCGAGCGCGTGCCGCGCGGCGAGCGAGCCGGAGCGCGACCAGGCCCGCCATGGGTGCCAGGAGGATCCACGTCGTCAGCCAGATCGGCGCGCCCCCGACGGCCGCGCCTACGTACGTGAAGCTGCCGACCTTCGGGAGCTCTCCGAGGGCGGTCGCGAGCATGAACCAGTGGAACTGGAGCCGGACGAGCCCGCAGCCGTAGCTGACCGCGTCGAAGAAAGGCGGCAGGAGCACGCGCAGCGACAGGACGGTGAGGAAGGTCGTGCCGGACCGGGTGCTGACGTACTCGTCGACCGCGGCGAGGCGCTGCGTGCGGACGAACCGTTCGGCGAAGGGACGCCCGAGCGCGCGTGCCAGGCCGAAGCAGGCGCTCGCCCCCAGGAGCAGCCCGACCCAGCCGATGCCGAAGCCGACCCATGGTCCGTAGACGTAACCCGCCGCCATCAGCAGCGGCGGCGACGGCAGCGGCGCCACCACGGCCTGCGCGACGAGGAGTGCGATCAGTGTCAACGGACCGAGCGCGCCCGACGCACGCACCCGGTCGGCGATCCGCGCGGCGTCGAGGTGCGTGAGGTCGACGGAAACCCCCGCGACCGTCAGGACGACGGCCGCCCCGGCGAGGGCGACGAGCGCGGCAATCCTCGGCGCCGAGGTCGCCATGCCGGGCGCCTATACGATGGCGGGACGAAGCCGAGCAACATGCCATGCAGCGGCGATCGTCAATCAGGCGGCGACGGCCCCGAACTCTTCGAGGGCGAAGCGGGCGCCGCGGAAGTTTCCCGCCAGGCGGACCTTGCCCGAGTTCACCAGGTAGACGACGGTGGCGATCACCTCCGCTTCGGTGCGCGCGAAGTCGGAGATCGCCGTCACGAGATCCAGCAGGGTGACATGCTTTGCCATCGCGTTCCCTCCTCGGCTTCCCGTTGGAGCAATCCCGATGCCAGCAGCGGCGCGCCGCCGGAGCTGGGTCCGGTGCCAAGCGCGCTTATCGGCCTGCTAACTCCGTTGCTACGTGGCGGGCGCCGCCGCTCTGCCGCGCGACAGCACCGGCACGGGCCGCGCCCGCGACGCCACCGCCTCGAGGGCGCGATCCGCCGCCGCACGGCCGGACAGGACGGCGCTCTCGATCGTCGCCGGCAGGCCGGTCTGGATCCAGTCCCCCGCGAGGAAGAGGTTCGGGAGGGGTGTCTCGACGCCCGGTCTCGCGGCGTCGGCAGCCGGCGTGAGCGAGAGCGTGGCGTGCCGCTCGCGGATGACGAGCGTGCGCCGCACGCGGGCTGCCTGCACGGCCGGCAGGACGGCGGCCGCGTCGGCCAGGACCTCGGCAGCGATCTCGTCGTCGCCGGCGTCGTCCCAGAACCGCGCGCCGCTCGTGACGCTCGCCAAACGGTGGCCGCCGCCGGCCGCCGGACCGCAGTCGAACAGCCACTGCGCGCGGCCGCCGAGGAGCCCGAGGAAGGGCGCGCCCCAGGCGACGGGGCGGTCGAGCCAGAGGTGCACGCTGACGATCGGCGAGGTCCCGACGGCGGCGAGGGAGCGGAAGGGATGCGCGTCGCGGAGCGGCGCCGGGACCAGCCGGAGCAGCGCCGCCACCGGAACGGCGAGCACGACGGCGTCCGCCTCGACGCGCCTCCCGTCGCGCAGGACGAGCGCCTCGACGCCGTCCCGGCCGAGCGCCAGCGTCGCCGCGGCGGCACCGGTCACCACCGTGCCGCCCGCCTGCTCGAGGGTTCGCCGCGCGTCGGTCGTGTACAGCTCCGAGAGCGGCACACGCGCGAGCGCGAAGCGCGCGGCGCGGGCGCCCGCGAAGAAGGCCTTGCGGAGGACCGCGGCGAACGGCGCCGCCGCCGCCACCTCGGGCGTCTCGTTGAGCGTCGCGATCGCCAGCGGGTGCCAGAATCGCGCGCATGCGGCGCCCCGCTGCCCGACCCTCGCCAGGGCCGCAGCCACCGTGGTGCCGGCGAGCGACGCCGGCGCGCGGGCGGCCAGCCGGACCGCCCCCACGAGCAGCCGCACCCGGTCGCCCGGGGCGAGCAGCCGATAGCGGAGCAGCGCCGCGGGGGCCTGGAGCGGGCCGGGCAGCGGCGGAGCGGCGACGGCGCCGAGGCCGAGCGCCGGATCGGCGAGCGCGACGTGCAGGCGCCGCTGGAAGGCGAGCTTCGATCCGGCGCCGATCTCGGCGAGGAAGTCGAGCGCCGCCGCGTAGGCGCCCATGAGCGCGTGCGGCCCGTTGTCGACCACGTCGCCGGTGGCGGGATCGGTGAAGGAGTAGGCGCGGCCGCCGAGGAACGGCCGGCGCTCGAGCAGGGTCACGCGCGCGCCGCCACGGGCGAGGCGCACGGCCGCCGCGAGGCCCGCGAAGCCGCCGCCCACCACCGCGACGTGCGGCGGCCCGGCGCTCATCCCGTCAGCCGGTAGAGGAAGCTCAGATGCGGGCGCGCCCAGGCCGCCATGGCGAGGGCCGCCTTCTCCGGCCGCGTGAGCCGCACCTTCGGCCCGAAGACGTCATAGTGCCGGAACATCACCCGGCGCAGCAGCTGCTCGTAGATGAGACGCATCGCCTCGGCAGGCGCGAGCGCCGGCCGGTCCTCCTCCGCGAGCAGGAAGCGCGCGCGGCCGTAGTGCTCACCGGCGCGCGCACACTCGAACGCCATCACACCCTGAAACGCCTCGGTGCACCGTCCCGCGAGCACGTCGTCCTCCCGGCAGTCGAAGCGCCGGAGGTCCTCGCGCGGCAGGTAGATGCGGCCGCGGCGCGCGTCCTCGGCCACGTCGCGCAGGATGTTGGTCAGCTGGAAGGCAAGCCCGAGGTGCACGGCGTACTGGCGCGCCGAGGGGTTCTGGTAGCCGAAGATCTCGATCGCGATGAGACCCACCGAGCTGGCCACCCGATGGCAGTACTCGGCGAGGTCCCCCTCCCACGTCTCGTAGCGGTCCCGCCGCAGGTCCGTCTCGACGCCCGTGATGACGGCCTCGAAGTGCTCGCGCGCGATGGCGAAGCGCTCGACCGTGTCGGCCAGCGCGACGCCGATCGGGTGGCGCGGCCGGCCCGCGTAGACGGCGTCGAGCTCCGCGCGCCAGCGCGCGAGGAGCCGCGCCGGATCGGGCGTGCCGCCGGGCTCGTCCGCGATGTCGTCGGCCGCGCGGCAGAACGCGTAGACGGCGCACAGCGAGCGGCGGCGCTCCGGCGTGAGCAGCCGGAAGCCCCAGTAGAAGTTCGACGCGGCACGGCGCGTGCGGGCGGCACAGTACTCGTATGCCGCGCCGAGCGGGGTGGTGGCGACGGCGGCCGTGCTCATCGCCAGAGCCCTCGCACGACGAGCCGCAGCAGGTCGCCGCGCCCGAGCGTCGGCCGGCGCGCGAAGACGTCGTAGCCGGCGGCCTCGATGCGGGCGAGGATGGCGAGGCCGCCGCGGGCGAAGATGCGGACCTCGTGCCGGAGCCGCCGCCCGACCATGTCGGCGAGCGGCAGGCCGCGCTCGAACAGCGCGCGGGTACGGGGGACCTCGAACGCGAGCAGGTCGCGGAAGCCCGCGTTCACGCGGCGCGTGGCGAGCGCCTCGTGGCTCCCGGGGCAGCGCGCGAGATCCTCCTCCGGCAGGTAGACGCGGCCGCGGTCGAGGTCGCCCGCCACGTCCTGCCAGAAGTTGGTCAGCTGGAGCGCCGTGCAGATGTCGTCGGCGCGGCTCTGGCGCGCGGCGTCGCGATGGCCGAAGAGCGCGAGCACGAGCCGCCCGACGGGATTGGCCGAGCAGCGGCAGTAGCCGAGCAGGTCGGCGAAGGTGGCGAAGCGACGGGTCTCGCCGGCGGCGTCGCGACGGAACGCCTCGAGGAGGTCGCGGAAGGGCTCGAGCGGCAGCGCGCGTGCGGCGATGGTGTGGCCGAGCGCCAGGAAGACGGGATCGCCGGCGGCGCCCGGGTCGCGCGCGCAGGCGAGGAGCTTCGCTTCCCACGCCTGCAACCGCTCGAGCCTGCCCGTCGCCTCCCCCTCGTCGGCGATGTCGTCCGCGCCCCGCGCAAAGGCGTATACCGCCGCGAGGTCCTGGCGCAGCCGCCGCGGCAGCAGCCAGGAGCCGATCGTGAAGTTCTCGTAGTGCGTGCGCGCGACGCGGGCGCAGTGCGCGTAGGCGGCCGCCACCTCGACGCCGCCGGGCTCGCGGCTCCGTTCCGCCGGCACCGCGCTCATGCCGTCATCCTTCGCCCCTGGCCGCCAGCCGGGCGCGGTACTGGCCGAGCGCCATCAGCGGGAAGTAGTGACGGTAGAGGTGGTAGCGGAGGTAGAAGTGGCGCGGGAAGCCCGTGCCGGTGAAGAGACGCTCCTGCCACGTGCCGTCCGGGCCCTGCGTGCGGACGAGCCAGTCGACGCCACGCTCGACGGCGGGGCTCGACGGGCCATCGGCGGCGAGCAGGCCGAGGAGAGCCCACGCGGTCTGCGACGGCGTGCTCTCGCCCTTCCCCGCGAGCGATTCGTCGTCGTACGAGGCCACCGTCTCGCCCCAGCCGCCGTCGGGGTTCTGGTGGGTGGCGAGCCACTCGACGGCGCGCCGCACGTAAGGCGCCCGCATGTCCTCGCCGATCCGCTCGAGCCCGGCGAGCGCGCCCCAGGTCCCATAGATGAAGTTGACGCCCCACCGCCCCCACCAGCTCCCATCGCTGCGCTGCGTGCGGCGCAGGAACTCGACCGCCCGCCGGGCCCGCCCGAAGTCGAGCCGGTAGCCGATGGTCCCCATCAGGTGCAGCACGCGTCCGGTCACGTCCTCGGTCGGCGGGTCGATCATCGCCTCCATGTCGGCGAACGGGATCCGGTTGAGGAACGCGGCCGTGTTGTCGGTGTCGAAGGCGGCCCAGCCGCCGGTGCGGCTCTGCATGCCGAGGGTCCAGTTGAGCCCGTAGGCGATCGCCCGCCGCCCGGCCGCCGTCTCGGCGGCGGGGAGCGCGTCGAGCACCGTCAGGATCACGGCCGAGTCGTCGACGTCGGGGTACCAGTCGTTGGCGAACTCGAACGCCCATCCGCCCGGCTCGAGCGTCGGGTTGAGCACCGCCCAGTCGCCGGGGCGGAAGATCTGGTTCGCGACGAGCCACTCGGCGGCGCGGCCGAGCGCGGGGTGCGCGGGGTCGAGGCCGGCATCGAGCAGCGCCCTGGCCGCCAAAGCCGTGTCCCAGTTGGGCGACACGCAGGGCTGGTACATGAGCGTGCCCTCGCACTCGACCAGGAAGTCCTCCACGCCCTGGATGCCGCTCATCATCGCCGGATGATCGGCCGCGAAGCCGACGGCGTGGAGCGCGAGCACGGAGTTCACCATCGCGGGCTGGATGCCGCCCCACTGGCCGTTGGTGTCCTGGTGGCGCAGGAGCCACTCGATCGCGCGCGCCACGGCGCGGCGGCGCAGCCCGCGCCAGGAGAGGGGAGCGAGCGTCTTCAGCGCGCGGTCGACGGCGAGGAAGAAGTTGCGCGTCGTGACCAGCTCGGGCGAGCGCGCGAAGGCCAGGTCGTCGCGCGTCGGCGCCCGCAGCCAGAGCTCGGCCACGGCCGCCTCCGCCGGGAGCCGCACCGACGGGCGGTGCGCCAGGAGGAGCGTGAGCGGCACCACCGTCCCGCGCGCCCAGCTCGACATCGCGTAGATGTTGAGCGGGAACCAGGGCGGCAGCAGGACGAGCTCGACGGGCATGGAGGGCACGCCGGCCCACGGGAACTGGCCGAAGTAGGCGAGCCAGATGCGCGTGAAGACCCCGGCGCGGGCGAGCCCGCCACGGCCGAGGATGAAGTCGCGGGCGCGGACGAGCGCCGGCTCCGTCGCGCTCATCCCGGTCAGCTTGAGGGCGAAATACGCCTCGATCGTGGTGGACGGGCCGCCAGGCCCGTTGTGATAAATCGGCCAGCTCCCGTCCGCCTGCTGGAGCGCCAGCAGCCGCTCCGCCAGGCGCCGCTCGACGTCGGGCCGCTCGCGGCCGAGCAGGCGATTGAAGAAGACGTACTCGGCCTCCATGGTGGCGTTCGCCTCGAGCGGCGCATGCCAGTAGCCGCGCGCGTGCTGCGTGGCGAAGAGATACTGGCTGGCGCGCGTGATCGCTTGCGCCACGCGGGCAGCGAGGCCCTCCCCCGCCGTGCCGCCCACCAGTGTCAGCCGTCCCTCCGACGCGCTCATCTATTAATATCCTTCGCTCGCGCTCACGGCCGCTGCCTCCGTCGCCGCGCCGACGTGCGCGACGATCGTCTGCGTGCCGTCGGCGCCGAGCGCCGCGGCCAGCCGCTCGGGCGCGCGGGCGAGCGCGATCACCGCGCCGCCCGCCCCGCCACCCGTCAGCTTCGCGCCGAGGGCGCCCGACGCCCGCGCCCGGGCAACGAGCGCCTCGACCTCGGGCGCCGACACGCCGAGCGCCTCGAGCAGCGCCTGGTTGCGGTCGAAGGCGCGGCCGAGGGCGGCGAGGTCGCCCGCCTCGGCGGCGCGCGCGCCGTCCTCCACCGTGGTCGCCACCGCGTCGAACAGCGCCTCGTGCCGCGCCGGCTCGGCTTCCCAGCGCGCGCGCAGCCCCATGACCGCGGCGCCGGTGCTGCGCGGCCGCGCGCCGAAGGCGATCACCAGCGGCAGCGGCACGGCGGGCCGCACCGGTGCGATCACCGCCGGCGTCCCGCGCACGAACCGGAAGCAGCCGCCGAGGGCGGCCGCGGCCGGGTCGATGCCCGAGGGGTGACCGTGGAAGATCGCCTCGAGGCGCGTGGCGATGGCGACCTCCTCGTCGCGCACGAGCCGCCGCCCCGCGGCGGCCGCGAGGGCGCGCAGGACGGCCACGGCCAGCGCCGCCGAGCTGCCGACCCCGACGCCCGCCGGCAGCTCCGAGCGGACCCGGACGACGACGTCCCGCGGCTCGAGTCCGACCGCGGCTGCGGCCTCGGCGACGAGCCGCGCGGACCGCGGGTCGTCCGTGTACCCGTCGCTCTCGAGCCGTGCCGGCCCGTGGCCGGCCACGGCCTCCGCCTCGAGCCCGAGCGGCAGCCCGGCCGCTAGCGCCGGACGACCGTAGACCACGGCGTGCTCCCCGAGGAGGATGACCTTGCCCGCGGCGCGTCCGCGAGCGGGCAGCCTCACGAGCGCGGCTCCAGCGCGCGCAGCAGCTCGCGCGCGCGGTCGATCTTCACCTCGCCCGCCGCCAGCAGGCGGCGGCGCAGCTCCTCCGCTTCCTCGCCTCGCGCCCCCGCGGCATGCGACACCGCACGCGCGTGAAGCGCCATGTGCCCCTTCTGGATGCCCTCGGTGGCCAGCGCGCGCATCGCCGCCAGGTTCGAGGCGAGCCCGACGGCCGCCATGATCCCGGCGAGCTCGCGGGCGCTCGACACGCCGAGGATGCGCAGCGCGAGGCGCACGCGCGGATGCGACTGCACCACCGGGCCCACGGTGGACACCGCCACCGGCAGCTCGAGAGAGCCGACGAGGTGGCGCTTCTCGATCTCCCAGCGGCTGAGCGAGCCGTAGGCGCCGTCGCGGCACGCGTAGGCGTGCGCCCCCGCCTCGATCGCGCGCCAGTCGTTCCCCGTCGCGACGGCCAGCGCGTCGATGCCGTTCATGATGCCCTTGTTGTGCGTGGCGGCCCGGTAGGGGTCGGCCGCCGCGAACTCGTACGCGTAGAGGACCCGCTCGGCCACCTCGGCGCCGTCCTGCCCGTCGCGCTCGAGCGCCGAGAAGGGGATGCGGACCGCGGCGCGCGCCAGGCGCCGGTCGGCGAGGTTCGAGAGGATGCGGAGGCACGCCGTGCCGCCCGCGATCTCCTCGACCATGGGCGAGAGCGCCTCGACGAGCGAGTTGACGGCGTTGGCGCCCATCGCGTCGCCGGTGTCGAGGAGCATGTGCACGACCACCATGGTCTCGCCCCGCGGCGAGCGCACGAGCCGCACCTCGACGTCGCGCGGCCCGGCGCCGCGCCGGCAGAGCCCCGGCGTCGCCTCCTCGGCGGCGGCGAGGAGCCGGGCGCGTGCCGCCCCGAGGCGCTCGACCGCCGCGCCCGGGTCGGGGACGTTGACGAGCTGGATCTGGCCGATCATCGCCCCGGGGTCGGCCTCGGCGACGAAGCCACCGCCGGCCCGCGCGATCAGCGCGGCGTACGAGGCCGCAGCGACCACCGACGGCTCCTCGATCACCATCGGAATCACGCGGTCGCGCCCATTCACCTGGAAGTTGAGCGCCACGCCGAATGGCAGGGCGAACGTGCCGACGGCGTTCTCGATCATGATGTCGGCGACATCGAGCGGCAGGGCGTCCGCCGCGGTCAGCGCCTCGACGTCGGCGGCCGACAGATCCAGCGCCTCGGCGAGCCGCCGGCGCCGCTCGTCCACGGTGAGCTGGTAGAACGCCGGAATGCGTGACGTACTCATGCGCCTCCTTCCGCAGCGAGCCAGTCTCTCAGCCGGCCTCCGAGGACCACGGGCGCCCGCCCGAGGGCCTCGAGCTCGCGTGAGCCGGTGAGCACCATCGCCAGCTTGAGACCGGCGACGAGACGGTCGACGTACGCGCCGGCCGCCTCGACGCCGCCCTCGCGGTAGGCGCGGAAGATCGGCAGGGCCACGCCCGCCGCGCGCGCGCCGAGCGCGATCGCCTTGGCGACGTCGAGCCCGGTGCGGATGCCGCCGCTCGCGATCAGCTCGAGGCCGAGGCCGCGGAGCGCGATGAGGGTGGCCGCCGTCGGGATGCCCCAGTCGGCGAACAGCGCCCCGAGCTCGCGCTCGCGGCTCCCGGCGCGCAGCGCCTCGACCTTCACCCACGACGTCCCGCCCGCACCCGACACGTCGGCCGTGCGGACGCCCGCGGCCTTGAGACGCTCGCCGACGCCGCGCGAGAGCCCACAGCCCGTCTCCTTGACGACGATGGGGAGCGGCAGCTCGCGCACGAGGCGCGCGAGCGTCGCGAGGCCCTGTCGGAAGTCCCGGTCGCCATTCGCCTGGATCATCTCCTGGGCGGGATTCAAGTGGATGCAGACGGCGTCGGCCCCGACCGCCCGGGCGAGCCGCTCGACCTCGCCCGCCGGCAGCGCCGCGGCCTGCACGATGCCGAGGTTGGCGAGCACCAGCGCCGTCGGCGCATGCTCGCGGACCGCGAAGGTGTGCGCCAGCTCGGGCGTGCGATGCATCGCGCGCTGCGAGCCGAGCCCGAAGCCGATGCCGTGCGACTCCGCGACCTGCGCCAGGCCGCGGTTGATCGCCGACGCCTCCTCGGTCCCGCCGGTCATGCCGCTGATGAGCAGCGGCGCGCGGAGCCGCTTGCCGAGCAGCGTGGTGCCGACGTCGACCTCGTCGACCGCCAGCTCGGGGAGCGCGTTGTGGACGAGGTCGACCTCCTCGAGGAGCGTCGTCTTGCCGGCGTACTCGACCTCCGCCGCCTCGCAGAGCTCGAGGTGGGAGCGCTTGCGGTCGCTGATCGTCTCAGCCACTCGTCACCCCCTCGGGCGCGATGGCGACCGGCAGCGGCACGATGCCTGCCTCCTGCCAGGCGGTCCGCACGCGTGCCGCCTGCGCGGCCGAGGCCGCGAGCGCGATGCCGCAGTCGCCCGCGCCGGCACCCGAAGGCTTCGCGACCGCCCCCACCCGCCGCGCCGCGGCCACCAGACGCGCGAGCGCCGGAGTGACGATCGGGATGTCCACCTCCGAGCCGAGCTGCGCGAGGAGATCCGCCGAGCGGTCGACGGCGTCCGCCAGCGCCTGCGCGTCGCCGCGCTCGATCGCCTCGGCGGCCCGGAGCGCCACCTCGCGGAGCGGGCCGAGGCTGCGCGGCTCGCGCGCCGCCGCCGCGGCAAAGCGCGCGAGGAGGAGCCCCGTCGGCGCCGGCTCGCCGGTCCAGCCTGCCACCAGATGGATGCCGCGCGGCAGCGCGCGGGCGTGGACGCGCAGCCCCGGGTCTTTTCTGCGTACCTCGACCACCCCTCCGTGCACCGCCGCCGCGAGGTCCGCGCCGCTGCCGCGACCATTCTGGAAGAGCGCGTTGGCCGCGAGCGCGCGCTCGAGGATGCCGTCGCGCGTCGGCCGGCCGCTGGTCGCGAGGAAGGCCGCCACGGCCGCCGTCAGCGTCGCGCTGCTGCGGCCGAGCCCGAGCTTCCGCTCGCCGACGAGGAAGGGACGCGAGTCGACGACGACCTCGGCGCCCAGGTGGGCGGGCACGCCGCCCCGCTCGGCGACCGCGTGCAGCGCGGCGAGCACCACGCCCGCGTCACCGCCCGGCATCTCGTTGCGCCGGGCGGGCGCCTCCCACGAGGTGCCCTCGGCGAGCGAGCGGACGATGAGCGGCCCCGGCTTCTCGCCGAGCGTCACCCGCACCTCGGCATGGCGGTCGACCGCGGCGATCACGGCCGGGGCGCCCATCAGGACCACGTACTCGCCGCTCAAGAAGAGCTTCCCCGGCGCGCGCGCCGCGGCCTCGGTCAATCTATGTCCTTCGCTCGCGCTCACGCTCACGCGACCACCTCGGCGCCACGGCCCGGCCCGCACGCGAGGATGCGCGCGACGCCCGGCACCGCCTCGAGCGCCGCCGCCACGCGCGCCGCGTCGGCCGGCGCGCAGAGCACCTTCACCTGGGGCCCGGCATCGATGGTGAAGAAGGCGGCCACCCCCTCGGCGCGGAGCGCCCACACGCGATGCATGCACTCGACCGTCGCCGCGCGCCAGTAGACGAGCGGCGGCCGTGCCGCGAGCGCCGCCGCGTGCATCTTGAGGGCGCTGTGCTCGGCGACCAGGCCGAGCGCTTCGATATCGCGGGCACGGATCGCCGCCCGCGCCTCGGCGAGGTCCGCCTCTGCGCCGGCGACCCAGGCGGGATAGAACGGCGAGGCCGCCGTGCGCAGCATGCCGTCGCGCGAGGACACGGCCTTCGGGGCCGTGCTGGTGACCGCGACGACCGTGCGGAGGTCCCAGTGGTCGATGGGGGCGAGCGGCTCGGCGAACGAATCGACGCCGTCCGCCCGCTCGCCCCGATGCCACTCGACGAAGCCGCCGAAGATCGAGCGCGCTGCCGATCCCGAGCCGCGCCGGGCAAGCGCGGAGAGTGCCGAGGGGTCGAGCGTCAGGCCCGCCGCGCGGCTCGCGGCGAGCGCCAGCGCGGCGAACGCCGCCGCCGACGACGCGAGCCCGATGCCGCGGGGCACCGTGCTGCGCATCACGACCTTCGCCTCGCGGCGGCGGGCCGCCGCGCGGACGAGGTCGAGGAAGCGCACGACCCGCTTGGCCTCCTCGCCGGCGGCGTCGACCCCATCGATCACGACGTGATCGGCCTCGCCAGCGCCGAAGTCGACCGCGGCCTCCACCCCGAGCCCGTCGAGGGTGAGCGAGATGCTGCCCGTGGCCGGGAGGTTCAGCGCCGGGTCGCGCTTGCCCCAGTACTTGACCAGGGCGACGTTCACGTTGGCGCGAGCGGTCGAGTCGGCGCCGACCATCTGAATGGTGGGCTCTTGTAACGCGTTAAGTCCGTCCACGCACGTCCACGGCCTGACCGATCACTCTAAACCGATCGGTCAGGCGCCTTCCCAAAAAAATCCCGTGGGCCAGGACGAGTTTCTCCCGCCAACGGGCGAGTTCAAAATTGTCGAATCACCGCGCGTATAGAGGCTCGGTCAGGTGCTGTCAACGTCCCCCGCCCCGAGCGCGTGAAAGAGGCTCGACTCGCGCTGGTAGAACCCCTGCGTGTGCAGCGAATCACGCAGGCGGAGGTAGGTGTAGTCGAGGTGGTGGCAGATCTCGTGCAGCAGGGTGCGAAGAAACGTCCGGTAGGCAACCACCTGACCGCGCTTGGCGGTGATCATCCACACGCGGATGACGTCCCGGGCGCGGCCGTTGGCGGGCGTGTAGAGCCCGTGCAGCTCGCCTCGCCGCGTCGGTGGACGCCGCAGCTCCACGCGCACTCGAACCGCCGGCACACGGAGCGCGGTGCAGATGCCGTCACCGATGCGCTGCGCGACCGCCTGAACGTCCTCGGGCCGTCCCGTTGCGAGCGCCGCCGGCAACGCCGCGACGGCCTCCCGCAGCGCCGAACCCGACGCCAGGGGCACCGACGTCACCCGGTCGCTCGCCGCGGCGACGCGCTGCAGCGCGGGCGGCAACCGTCGATACCAGGTGGGACGGACGGGCGGACGAAACTCGACGGCCATCGTCGCCGGGCACTGTACCGGAGTCGCGCCGTCGGTCCAAATCTGTGCTACCCGCGGGCCGTGATCCCCATCGACCTGCTGCTCGATCTCGTGCGCGGGCTCACTGCGTCGACCCCGCCCCCGCGGGGGCTCCCGTACCTGGGTCTCGAGCATGCGAGCGGCACCGGGTTTCATCTGCTCGACGCACTCAGCGCCCGCGGCATCTTTCGCAAGTACGAGCTCGTGCTCGACGTGGGCGCCGGTCTCGGGGGACGCGCGCGCTGGCTCGCCACCCGCTTCGGCTGCGAGGTGGTGGGCGCGACGCTCACCGTCGAGGAGGCGGCCGGCGGGACGCAGCTCGGACGCCGGAGCGGTCTTCGCGCCCAGGTGCGGCTCCTGCCCGCCGCGCCGCAGGCGCTCCCGTTCCGCGCCGCGCGCTTCACCCACGTCTGGCTCGTGGAGAGCCTGTCGCGCCTGCCCGACGCGCAGGCAGCGCTCGCCGAGGCCTACCGCGTCGTGCGCCCGGGGGGGTGGCTCGCGGTGCAGGACCTCTTCCGCACCGGGCGCGCTCGGGCCGAGGTCCCGGGCTGGCGCTTCGCCGACCCCGAGGTCTACGTCGAGGCGATCGCGGCTGCGGGCTTCGTCGACATCCAGGTCCGCGATCGCAGCGCCGAGGCGGCCGAGCGCGCGCCGCGGGCGATCGCGGCCCGGGAGCTGCTGCACGCGAGGCTCCGCAGCGACCCGCGCCTCGCCGCGCTGGCGGCCGAGCGCGAGACGCTCGGCCGCGCGCTCGCGGCGGGCGTGCTGCGCGTCGTGCAGCTCGTCGCCCGGCGGCCGGCGTAGGCCCGCGGGCCGCTCAGTCCTTGTCGACCGGGTAGCCGAGCTCCGTCCACCGCCGCCAGCCGCCGTCCATCGAGACCGCCCGGCGGTAGCCCATCTTCTGGAGCGCATCGGCGGCGAGCGCCGAGCGGAAGCCGCCCCCGCAGTAGAGGACGATCTCGGCCTCGCGATCCGGGATGCTCTTCTCGATGTCGCGCTCGATGATGCCCTTCGAGAGGTGCCGCGCGCCGCGGGCGTGGCCCTGCTGCCACTCGCGATCCTCGCGCACGTCGACCAGGTGGAAGCGCTCGCCCGCCTGCTGGCGGCGGCGCACCTCTTCGGGCGTGGTCTCGCGGACCCGTGTCTTCGCGTCGGCGACGAGCCGCAGGAATCCCGGCGAGTGCTCCACGGGCGGATGCTTAGCACGAGCGCCGGGCGATGACACCGCCCTGCCGTCCGTGGCACATGTGTCGCGTCCAGAGTGCCATGCCGAGCGGCCGTGGCCGGTAAAGCGCCCGGCCTGCGGCGAGCGCGCGACCCCACCCGTCGGGCACTCCGGTTGCTCATGGGCCAGGTACACCCGAGTGGGCACGGAGGAATCGCCATGTATCAGCTCCTAGCGTTTGCGGTCTCGCTGCTTCTCCTGAGCGTGTCGCCGGCCTTCGGGTGCAACAAGCACTCGGACTGCAGCGACGGCGATCCGTGCACGATCGACACCTGCGACCCGGTCTCCCGTACCTGCCGGCACAGCGCGGCCATCGATGGGACGCGGTGCGACGACCGCAACGCCTGCACGCAGAGCGATACGTGCGCGGGAGGGCGCTGCATCGGCGGCAACCCGATCGTGTGTGCGGCGGAGGACCAGTGTCACGTGGGGGTCTGCGACCCCAACACGGGTCGGTGCTCGAACGCGGCCCTGCCCGAGGGCGCCGTGTGCGACGACGGTGACGCCTGCACGCAAACGGACACGTGCCAGGCGGGCGATTGCACCGGCTCGAACCCGGTCGTGTGCGTCCCCATCGACGCCTGCCACGTCGCCGGCACCTGCGATCCGGCGACCGGGGTCTGCTCCAACCCGTCGAAGGACCCGGTGGTGTGCGCACCCGTGGACCAGTGCGCGATGGCGGGAACGTGCAACCCGGCGACGGGCCTCTGCGTGACGCCCCCGAAGCCGGATGGCAGCCCCTGTGACACGGGAAGCCAGATCGTCTGCTCGGTCCCGGACTCCTGCCAGGGCGGGACGTGCGTCGAAGGCGGCGGCGGGGACCGAGACGGCGACCACATCTGCGACGCGGACGACAACTGCCCCGACTACGCGAACGACGATCAGGGCGACCTGGATCACGACGGGATCGGGGACGTCTGCGACGGCAACGACGCGAAGCTGATCGTCACGTTGCTGCGCATCCGCGGCAGCCGTCGCGCGGGAAGATACGGCAGCGTCAGCGCGAAAGGGAAATTCCTGATCGAACCCGCATCGCCCATGCAGTCGTTCGACTCGCGAGGAGGGATCACCGCTCGGGTGACGGATGACCTGGCGCTCGACCAGACGGCCAGGTGGGAAGACGCGGAATGCCGTTCGCTCGGTCGCTCCATCGCCTGCGGGAAGGGCAAGGAGCCATTCCAGGTGAAGTTCAGCGCGATGTCCTCGAACCCCGACGTGATCAAATTCAGCGTGCGCTTTCCGCTCCCGGCCGATCCCGCCGTCCTTCATCCCCCCATCAGCCTGACCTTCACCACGCACGGGATCATCGACCGCGTCGGGACGATCGGCGCCTGCCGAGCTTCCGCCAGCTCGATGCGCTGCCGGCAGCCCTAGCTTAGCTAGCTAGGCGTCGACTCCAGACCGAATCTCCGCGCGCGCCGCGCGCGCGGCCGAGCGAAGCGAGCGGGGAGTGAGGACACGGCGGGCTGCGCCCGCCGGGGCGAGGGGCGGGGAGCCCCTCGCTGACCTAGCACAGCGGCGGACGACGCTCGTGCCAGTGGGTCGCGCGCTGGTACGCATGCCCGGCCGCGAGCACCCGTCCCTCGGCGAACGGCGGACCGACCAGCTGGAGGCCGACCGGCAGGCCGGCCGACGTGAACCCGCAGGGCAGCGCGAGCGCCGGGAGCCCGATCAGGTTGAAGGGCGCGGTGAAGCGCGTGATCGCCTGGGCGGCGTCGAGCTCGTGGCTGCCGAGGCGCACGAGCAGCTCGGCCGGGCGCGGGGCGACGAGGGGCGTGGCCGGCAGCGCGAGCAGGTCGGCGCGTGCGAAGGCCGCGCGCGCCTCCTCGTAGAGGCGCGTCCGCAGGCGTTGCGCAGCCAGATAGTGGTCCGCCGCGACCATCTTGCCGAGCGCGAGGTAGACACGCAGCTCGAGACCGGCCCGCGCGCGCCGCGGCCCGAGCAGCGCTCCGAGCGCGCTCTCGGCCTCGGCCAGGATGGTCGCGCCGAGCGCCGGGTTGGCGTGCTCGAGGGACGGCAGCGCGACGTCGGTCACCGCCGCGCCCGCCGAACCGAGGTCGGCGAGCGCCGTCTCGACCGCCGCCGCGACCTCGGGCTCGATCAGCTCGCAGGCGAACGCGCGCGCCACGCCGATCCGCACGCCGCGGAGCGGGCGGTCGAGGAGCGCCCGATAGTCGGGGACCGGCACGCGGGCGCTCGAGGGGTCGGCCGGATCGTGGCCGGCGATGGCCTGCAGCACGAGCGCCACGTCCTCGACGGTGCGTGCCAGCGGTCCGACGTGGTCGAGCGTCCAGGCGAGCGGCGTGACGCCGGCGCGGCTCACCCGGCCGTAGGTGGGCTTGAGGCCGGTCACCCCACAGAAGCTCGCCGGGATGCGCACCGACCCGCCGGTGTCGGTCCCGAGCGCGGCCGGCACGAGCCGCGCGGCGACGGCCGCTCCGGAGCCGCTGCTCGAGCCGCCGGGTACGCGGTCCGCCGCCCACGGATTCAGCGGCGTCCCGAGCGCCGCATTCACGCCCGTCGGGCCGAAGGCCAGCTCGTGCATGTGGGTGGTGCCGAGCACGACCGCCCCGGCGGCCCTGAGCCGGGCGACCACGGTCGCATCGGCCGCCGCGGGCCGATCGCCCGCGAAGGCCGGGCTGCCGTTGCCGCGCACCAACCCGCGCACGGCGAACAGGTCCTTCACCGCGACGGGGACGCCGGCGAGCGCGCCTGCCGTCCCGCGGGCGAGCGCTCGGTCGGCCGCGGCCGCCGCCGCGAGCGCCTCCGCCGGCGTGACCGCGACGAAGGCGTGCACGTGGCGATCGAGAGCCTCGAGACGCGCGAGATGCGCCTGCACGACGTCCGCAGCCGTCGCCTCGCGCGCGCCGAGCAACCGCTGGAGCTCCGCCACGCCGAGCCCGGTGAGCGCGGCGCTCATGCGCCGGCGTCGTCCACGAGCCGCCGCGCGGGCGAGAAGGGCTCGGTGTCGCCGAGGTCGAGGGCCGCGAGCGCGTCGAGCGAGGCGAGCACGGGCGCCAGCCGCTGCTCGATCACGGGCACGAGGTCGGCAGGCAGGTCGAGCCCGGCTGCCGCCAGCCGCTCGCTGAGAGACGGCGGGCCGGCCATCCCTAGCGCAAGCCCCCGGACTCGATCACCTGCATCCCGGGGAGGATCGTCTCGGGGAGATCCTGCACGAAGCGCGACGGCTGGCCGAGCACCATGCCCGCCGCCCGGTCGTAGATGTCGATCGGATACGACAGGTAGAGGTTGTCCTTGGCGCGCGTCACCGCGACGTAGAGCAGGCGGCGCTCCTCCTCCACCTCGTCGCCGTCGTGCAGGTTCAGGTACGAGGGAAAGCGGCCGTCGACCAGCCAGATGACGAACACCGTGTGCCACTCGAGGCCCTTGGCGGAATGGATGGTGGAGAGCGTCAAGAGGCCCTCCTCGACGTCGGCGGCGAGCACGTCGCCCACGCTGTCCGTCGGCGGCTCGAGGGCCATGTCGGACAGGAGCGAGGCGAGGCTCCGGTAGCGGCCGGCGATGGTGATGAAGTGCTCGAGGTCCTTCTCCCGTTTCGGGAAGTCCTCGCGATGGATCTGCCGGAGCATCGGCGTGTAGAACCCGACCACGCGCGCCACCTTCTCGCCCGGCGGCACGTCGTCGGGCGCGATCTCGGCGACGAGCGCCGCCAGCCGCCCGAGGTCCTTCGCGTAGGCGCCGCGGCGCGGGTAGGCCGCCAGCCGCTCGCTCATCGCCTCGATCGTCGGCGCCTCGGCGAGGTGCGTGAAGACGTCGTCCGCGGTCTTGGGGCCGACGCCGTCGAGCAGGAGGAGCACCCGGTGCCAGGACACCGCGTCGCGGGGGTTGGCGACAATCCGGAGATGCGCCAGCACGTCCTTCACGTGCGCCGTCTCGATGAACTTGAAGCCGCCGCGCTTGACGAACGGGATGTCGGCGCGCTGCAGCTCGAGCTCGAGGTCGAAGGAGTGGAAGCTCGAGCGGAAGAGGACGGCGATCTCGCCGAGCGGTACGCCCTCCTCGCGCAGCTCGAGGATGCGCTGGCAGACGAAGCGCGACTGCGCCTGCTCGTCCGCACACTGGAGCAGCACGGGTGGACCGCCGGCGCCGCGCTCGGCGTGCAGGATCTTGGTGTGCTTCTCGGCGGCGCGCTCGATGACGGCATTGGCGAGGTCGAGGATCGGCTGCGTGGAGCGGTAGTTCTGCTCGAGCTTGATGATCCGCGTGCCCGGGAAGAGGTCCGGGAACTCCATGATGTTGCGGAACGTCGCGCCGCGGAAGGAGTAGATGCTCTGGCTGTCGTCGCCCACCGCCATCACGTTGTCGTGCGCCACGGCGAGGCCGCGCACGATCTCGGCCTGGAGGCGGTTCGTATCCTGGTACTCGTCGACCATCACGTAGCGGTAGGTCCGCGAGAGCTGCGCGGCGACGTCGGGTTGATCGCGCAGCAGGTCACGCAGCAGCACCAGCAGGTCGTCGTAGTCGACGAGGTCCTTCTCGCGCTTGTAGCGCCGGTATTCCTCCTCGAGGCGGACGAGGTCGTCGAGGTGCTCGTAGAGGTGGACGTAGCCGTCCTCCAGCAGCGCCGGCACCGTGGTGCTGCGGTTCACCGCCATGCTGAAGATCTCGACGATCGCGCTCTTGCGCGGGAAGCGTCGCTCCTTGCGGTCGAGGCCGGCGCGGCTCCGCAGCAGGTTCACCACGTCCTCCGAGTCGCTGCGGTCGAGGATGGTGAAGCCGGGCTTCATCCCGAGGCGGCGCGCCGTGCGACGCAGCACCGTGTTGGCGAAGGAGTGGAACGTCCCGCCCGCCACGTGCTCGCAGCTGCCGCCGACCAGCATCGACGCGCGCCTGAGCATCTCCTCCGCCGCCTTGCGGGTGAAGGTGAGGAGCAGGATCTGGGCCGGGTTGACGCCCGACTCGACGAGCCGCGCGACGCGGTAGACCAGCGTGCGCGTCTTCCCGCTCCCCGCGCCGGCGACGACCAGCACCGGACCCTCGAGCGTCGTCGCCGCGGCATGCTGCGCCGGGTTCAGCTCGCCCTCGTAGTCGATCCGGTAGCGCCGTTCGGGAGCGTCCGACCGGGGGCGAAGCGTGTAGGTCTCCATCGGCGCCGGGAGCGACTGTAGCGTGCGCGGTCAGGGCCGGCAAACCACCGCCCGCTTCGAGGCCCGTCGCCCTGCGGGGCAACTCCGGTAGAATGTCGCCCGTGCCGCTCCTTTCGCCGCTGACGCCCGACGAGCGCAGCACGTTCCTCGTCGTCGCGCTGTCCGAGAAGAGCCTCATGAAGCTCGTCGGCCGCCTCGGCACCGCACCCCCGGGCACGCGACTCGACCGGCTCGGCACGTGGGACCTCGCGTGGAGCCTGGTCGACTACTACGAGAGCGATCCCGAGGTGGCGGAGACGGTCGACCGGACGCTCCGCAAGGAGCTCGGCGAGTCGCCGCTCGCCGGCGCGGTCGCCGGCGAGGGGGGCGCCAGGGCGGTGGCCGATCTCCTGCTCGAGTCGCGCGACCCGGCGCGCGACCTCGCCTGGGCGCTGCTCGGCACGAGCGCCGAGGGCGCGGGGGAGCTGGCGTCGGCGCTCGTCAAGACGATCATCGCCGAGTTCGACCAGGCCGACGCGCGCGCCCGGGAGACGGAGGAGGCGCACCCGGAAGAGGTCCCGCCCGAGCCGCCGCCCCCTGCCGCCGAGAAGCTCGCCGCCGACGCGGCCAAGGAGGCGGCCCGCGCGCAGCGCGCGCGCGAGCGCACGCTGAAGCGTCTCGGGGGCCTCAAGGAGCGGCTCGTCGAGCTCGAGCGGAGCGTCGCCGCCGCGCGGCGCGAGCTGCGGGAGTCGGAGGAGGGCCGGGCGCGGCTCGAGACGGAGCGCGACCGCCTGCTCGAGGAGCGGGAGGCGCTGCGGGCGCGTCTCCAGTCGGGGACCGCCGGCGAGGTCGCGCGCCTCACGGACGAGCTGGAAGCGACGAAGCGGCGGGCGCGGGCCCTCGACGCGGAGCTGGAGGAGGCGCGCGAGACCGAAGCGACGCTCGCGGCACGGCTGCGCGCGCTCGAGGCGGAGCGCACGGCGCGGCCCTCGGAGGGCGCGGAGGAGCGCGCGCCGGCCACCGGCGCCGGCTGGAGCCTGCCCGTCTTCAGCGACGAGTTTTACGAGTCGATCCGCCGCTGGGACCGCAAGATCGTGCGCAACGCGTTCGAGAAGATCTACCGCCTGGCGGAGGACTGGCGGCACCCGAGCCTGCGCGCCATCCCGCTCGAGGGGCTGCCCGACCA
The DNA here is from genome assembly GCA_005888095.1 of Deltaproteobacteria bacterium. Lineage (GTDB taxonomy): Bacteria > Desulfobacterota > Binatia > DP-6 > DP-6 > DP-3. Next base: position 22,542 of record VBKF01000103.1, read on the forward strand.
TTACCGCATCCGGGTGGCCACCGACGTGCGCCTGATCTACCGGCCGCTCGACGGCGGGCGGGTCGAGATCCTGTCGCTCATCGACCGCGAAGACCTCCAGCGCTACATCCGGCAGGCGAAAAGCCGCTGACGCCCGTCACCCCCGCCGGAGCTCGCCGAGGAGGCTCGCCCAGCCGCGCCGCTCGGCGTCCGGCGCGACCAGGGGCGCGCGACGGCGGCACGCGCGCGCGAGCCGCGCGTAGAAGGCCCGGTCGCGTTCGGCGCGCCCGAGCAGGCGGGTGAGCGCGCGCGTGGCGCCGGCGGGGAAGTAGCCCGGGTGGTCGGCGCCGAGCAGCCCGACCGACCCCGGGATGCGACTCGCCAGCACGGGAACCCCGCTGGCGAGCGCCTCGGAGATCACGTTCGCGCCGCCCTCCATCCTCGACGACAGCACCATGAGCCGGCAGCGGGCGAGGATCGTGCGCGTCTCGCGGTGGGGCCGGTCGCCGAGCCAGCGGTAGCGCGGGTTCCGCTGCATCTCGTCGCGCGCGCGCCGGCGCATGGCCGGTGTCATCGCGCTGCCCACCTGAAGGACCCGGATGCGCGAGTCCGGCGGCAGGCCGCGGGCGGCAAGCGCCGTTCGGAAGGGATCCTTCTCGGCCCTCAGGTGGCCCGGCACACAGACGTCGAAGGTGCCGGCCGCATGCCGGCCGGCGCGCACCGGGAGCGCCGACTGATGGATGACGCGCGCCTTCGGCCGGAGCGCGCGAGGGAGCTCGCGGAGGGCGAGCGGCTGCAGGGCGACGAGCCGCGTCGCGGCCTCGAGGGCGCGCACGGCGGTGCGGCTCCGGTGGATGTCGCGGTAGACGTCGGTACCCGTCAGGGCGACGATCAGCGGCGCCGCGGGACGGCGTGCCCGGAAGCCGAGGGCCGCGGCGGCGCTCTTGCGCGCGTGGAGCGCGATCAGGAGGTCGGGCGGCCGCCCCCGGAAGGCCTCCCGGACGGCGACCCGGTGTCCGAGGCTCCGCAGGATGCGTGCCCAGCGCAGCGCCGTCACGCGGTTTCCGTGCCGCGTGCCGGCGCGCGCGGGACACACGATGAGGATCCGCATGCCGGGCCACGATTCTACTGCAAGCGACGTCGCCCCACCCCCCTGGCGAGGGATGGCCAGTGTGTTAGGGAGCCCAAAGAGCTTGGCGCACCACGGAAGCGGCCAGAACGACGGCGCCGCCGCGCGGCTGATCGCGTGGCACCGCGACGCGCGCGCGCGCACGCTCGCGCTCGTGGCGGGGCTCAGCGACGCGCAGCTGATGGGCCCTCGGCTGCCGATCGTCAACCCGCTGCGCTGGGAGGTCGGGCACGTCGGCTGGTTCCAGGAGTACTGGGCCCTCCGGCACGCCCGCGACGAGGCGCCGCTCCGCGCCGATGGCGACCGGCTCTACGACTCGGCCCGCGTCGCACACGACACGCGGTGGGACCTGCCCCTGCCGTCCATGGCCGAGACGCTCGGCTACCTCGACGCCGTCCTCGCGCGCGCCGTCGAGCGCCTCGCGGCGCGCGAGCCGTCGCCCGCGGAGCGGTACTTCCACCTCCTCACCGTCTCCCACGAGGACATGCACGACGAGGCCTTCACCTACACCCGGCAGACGCTCGCCTACCCGCCGCCGCGCCTCCCGGCGGTAGCGCCGCCGAGCGGCGGAGGCGCGCTCGCCGGCGACGTCCGGATTCCCGGCGGGACCTTCCGGCTCGGGGCGAGCCCCGACCTCCCCTTCATCTTCGACAACGAGAAGTGGGCCCATCCCGTCGAGCTCGAGCCCTTCGCGATCGCGCGCGCGGCGGTGACCAACGCCGCGTTCGCCGCCTTCGTCGAGGACGGCGGCTATCGCCGCCGCGAGCTCTGGTCCGACGCCGGGTGGGCCTGGCGCTGCACGGTCGACGCCGAGCACCCCGTCTATTGGAGGCGTGCCGCGGGCGGCGGCTGGGAGCGCCGCCACTTCGACCGCTGGCTCCCGCTCGAGCCGCATCACTCGGTGCTCTTCGTCAGCTGGTACGAGGCCGATGCGTACTGTCGCTGGGCGGCGCGCCGTCTCCCAACGGAAGCGGAATGGGAGGCGGCCGCCGCCGCCGAGCCGACGCCCGACGGCCGCGGGCTTTCCACTCGCAAGCGGCTCTACCCGTGGGGCGACGAGCCACCGACGCAGGAGCGGGCCAACCTCGACGGCCACGCGCTCGGCTGTGTCGACGTCGGTGCGCTGCCCGCCGGCGACAGCGCGTTCGGATGCCGGCAGATGCTCGGCAACGTCTGGGAGTGGACCGCCACGGACTTCCTGCCCTATCCCGGCTTCGTCCTCGATCCGTACCAGGAGTACTCGGAGCCCTGGTTCGGCACGCACAAGGTGCTGCGCGGCGGCTGCTGGGCGACGCGCGCGCGCCTGCTGCGCAACACGTGGCGGAACTTCTACACCCCGGACCGGCGCGACGTCTTCGCCGGCTTCCGCACCTGCGCGCGCTAGGAGCGCGACCCAAGACTTCTTGGGTCGCGAACCGGACGCGAGGGTGTTCCGTCGGGATCACGCCCGACTGTCCTGCCGCGGCTGGCGAAGCCAGCGCGGCAGACGAACACGCGCGTTTCCACGGCCGCCGCAGACCGGCCCAATCGCCAACCGGTACGCATCAGCGCCGCGAGACCTCTGGAACGGCGCGTGTCCGTTCTGCCGCGCTGGCTTCGCCAGCCGCGGCACGGCGGTCGCGCGTGCCGCGAGCGCCACATGCTCGCGTCCGTGCCCGCGACCCAAGAAGTCTTGGGTCGCGCTCCTAGGCTTCGAGCACGGCTTCGTCGATAGTGACACTCGAACGGCCGTGGCATAGTGTCGGGCAGGAGGAGGGGGACCATGCGTGAAGCCGTCGTCGTCGATGCCGTCCGGACGCCCCTCGGCAAAGGGCATCCGGAGAAGGGCCTCTTCAAGGACGTGCGCGCCGACGATCTGGCCGTCGTGTGCGTCCGCGCGCTGCTCGCCCGGCGGCGCTTCGATCCGGCGCTCATCGAGGACGTGATCTTCGGCTGCGCCAACCAGCAGGGCGAGCAGGGCCTGAACGTGGCGCGCATGATCGGGCTGCTGGCCGGGCTGCCGATCGAGGTCGCGGGCACGACGGTCGACCGCCAGTGCGGCTCGAGCCTGCAGGCAATCAACTTCGGCGCCCACGCGATCATGACCGGCAACGCCGACGTCGTGCTCGCGGGCGGCGTGGAGCACATGGGCCACGTCCCGATGGGCAAGGGCGCCGATCCGAACCAGAAGCTCTTCGACCGCTTTCCGCCGGCGATGATGTTCATGGGACAGACGGCGGAGATCCTGGCGGAGCGCAAGCGCATCACGCGCGAAGATTCCGATCGCTTCGCGCTCCGCTCGAACCAGCGCGCGGTGGCCGCGCACGAGCAAGGGCGCTTCCGGGACGAGCTCGTGCCCGTGCCGCTGCCGGGCGGCGGCACGGCCGACCGCGATCAGGGCCCGCGCGCCGACACTTCGCTCGAGAAGCTCGCCGCGCTCCAACCCTCCTTCCAGGAGGGCGGGCAGGTGACGGCGGGAAACTCGTCGCAGATCAGCGACGGGGCGGCGGCGGTGCTCCTCATGAGCCGCGAGCGCGCCCGGGACCTCGGCTTGCAGCCGCTCGCCACGGTGCGGGCCACCGCGGTCGCCGGCGTCGACCCCGAGATCATGGGCTGGGGGCCCGTGCCGGCGAGCCAGAAGGCGCTCCGGCGGGCCGGCCTCACGATGGAGCAGATGGACCTGGCGGAGATCAACGAGGCGTTCGCTTGCCAGGTGCTCGCCTGTGCCCGTGCCCTCGAGATCCCGGAGGAGAAGCTCAACGTCAACGGCGGCGCCGTCGCGCTCGGCCATCCGCTCGGGTGTAGCGGCGCCCGCCTCGCGGCAACGCTCCTGCACGAGCTCAAGCGCCGCCAGGGCCGCTTCGGGCTGGCCACCATGTGCATCGGCTTCGGGCAGGGCATCGCGACGATCTTCGAGCGCGCGTGACCCCGCCGCTCGAGCTCGACCTCCGCGGCGTCAAGTGTCCGCTCAGCTGGGCGAAGGCGAAAGTCCGTCTCGAGGCGCTCCCCCGTGGCGCCGAGCTCGACCTCCTGCTCGACGACCCACAGGCCGTACGCGACATCCCGCGCGCCGCCGAGGCGGCCGGCCATCACGTCGTCGCGGTGGCCCACGAAACCGAACGCTGGCGGATCAGGATCGAGGCCTGACAGCCCGGATTTGACACGACCCCGGGGGCTGCGCTTTCTTGCCCCCAGAGGAGGCCTCCATGGCAGCGCGTTCGATCGCGTCGGAGACGATCAGCTTCGGCCTCGTCTCCATCCCGGTACGGCTCTACGTCGCCACGCAGTCGCAACAGGCGTCCTTCAACCTGCTGCACGAGAAGTGCCGCACGCGCATCCGCCAGCAGCTCTACTGCCCCAGCTGCGAGCGCGTCGTCGAGCGGAACGAGCTGGTCAAGGGCTACCAGTTCGAGCGCGAGCGCTACGTCACCTTCACCGACGCCGAGCTCCGGGCGGTCGAGGCGGCGGCCAGCCCGACCATCGACATCCACGAGTTCGTGCCCCTCGAGCGGGTCGACCCCATCTACTTCGAGAACGTCCACTACCTCGGCCCCGACAAGGGCGGCGAGAAGGCCTACCGTCTCCTCGCCGAGGCAATGCGCGACACGGGCAAGGTGGCGCTCGGGCAGCACATCAGCCGCGGCAAGGAGCACCTCGTGCTGATCCGTCCCTTCGGTGCGGGGCTCGTGATGCACGAGATGTACTACGGGGACGAGGTGCGCAGCTTCGCCGAGATCCCCACCGATGGCGCGGTGAAGCTGCGCGACTCGGAGACGGAGCTCGCCCGGCGGCTCGTCGAGCAGCTCTCGGCGGCGGAGTTCCGTCCCGACCAGTACCGCGACGAGTACCGCGACCGGCTTATGGAAGCAGTCCAGAAGAAGGTCGACGGCGAGGAGGTGACGGTAGCCGCCCCGACCGCGAAGCGCGCGGAGGTCATCGACCTCATGGAGGCGCTCAAGAAGAGCCTCGCGGGGCGGAAGGCAGGCGGCGAGGAACCGGCGGCGGGACCCGCGCGCGCCGCGAAACGGCGGCCGGCGGCCGCCGCCCGGCGGCGCGAGGCGCCGGCGCCCGGGCAGCGTGCACACAAGAAGTAGGTGAGCGCCCGGCGCGCCGCCGACGCTCGCGCCCACTTCGACACGGCGCAGGCGGCCCGCATCGTCGGGCTGCCGCCCGCACGGCTCCGGCGCTGCGTGCACGCAGGCCTGGTCGCGCCCGCGCGCGACGCGCACGGGCGGCTCCGCTTCGACTTCGTCGATCTGATCCTGCTGCGCACCACCCGCGGCCTGCTCGAGAAGCGCGTCCCGGTCGGGCAGATCCGCCGCGTCCTCGAGTCGCTCCGCCGGCAGATCGGCGGCCGGCCGCTCACCCGTCTCAGCATCTTCACCGACGGCAAGCGTGTGGTCGCGTGGGACGGGGACACCCGCTGGCAGCCCGAGTCGGGGCAGTTCCTCTTCAACTTCGACAGCGGCCGCGTGGTGGCGCGTGCGACGAAGGTGGCTCGCCTGCCGAAGTCGGCGTCGCCGTCGCTGCCGCAGCTGAGCGCCGATCAGTGGTGCGACCTGGCGATGGAGATCGAGAACACCTCGCCGCTCGAAGCGCGTGCCGCCTACCATCATGCCCTCGACCTCGACCCCGCCCACGTCGTCGCGCGCATCAACCTCGGCCGGCTGCTGCACGCCGAGGGCAACCTCACCGGGGCGGAGGCCCACTACCGGGACGCCGTACGGTACGACCCCACCAGCGCCCTCGCATGGTACAACCTGGGCGTGCTCCTCGAGGACACCGAATGCCCCGGCGAGGCCGCCGGCTGCTACGAGCGGGCCGTGCGTCTCGACCCTGACCTGGCCGACGCGCACTACAACCTGGCGCTGCTCTACGAGCGCGCCGGGCGGGCGCGGGACGCCGTCAAGCACCTGGCGATCTACCGCCGCCTCGTCCCGCGTCGATGACGAGCACCGAGCAGCGCACGCGCCGCGCGGCGCCGACGCGCATCTCGCACGTGCTCGTCGGCACCTCGGGCTTCAGCTACCCCGCGTGGCGCGGGACCTTCTACCCCGAGGACCTCTCCGCGCGCGAGATGCTCGGCTTCTACGCGCGGCAGCTCGGCACGGTGGAGATCAACTACACCTTCCAGCGCTTCCCGACGCCGGCCCTCCTCGCCGGCTGGGCCCGGCAGACGCCCGCCGGCTTCCGCTTCGCGCTCAAGGCCCCGCAACGCATCACCCACCAGCTCCGGCTCCGCGACGCGGGCGAGCTCGTCCAGCGCTTCTGTCAGCTCGCCACCACCCTCGGCCAGAAGCTCGGGCCGCTGCTCTTCCAGCTGCCGCCCTACCTGCGCTTCGACGCCGAGCGGCTCGCGGCCTTCCTCGACCAGCTGCCCCAGGGCGTGAGCCCCGCCTTCGAGTTCCGCGACGCGAGCTGGTTCCGGGACGAGACCTACGAGCTCCTGACCCGGCACCGCGCCGCGCTCTGCATCGCCGACAGCGAGGCGTTGGCCACACCCGTCGTGGCGACGGCGCCCTTCGGCTACCTGCGGCTTCGCCGCGCCGACTATGAGGCCGCCGACCTCGATGCCTGGGCGGCGCGCGTGCGCGAGTCGCGGGGCTGGAAGCGCGTCTACGCGTACTTCAAGCACGAGGAGAGCGGCCGCGGTCCCGCGCTCGCCCGGGGGCTGGTCGAGCGGCTCGGGGGCTGAGAGCGCTCGCGATGGAGGTTCAAACCGGAGGATTCGAGCGCCGAGTGCAACGCCGCGAGCACGCTTCACTATCCGCACCGGGTCGTTCTTGACAACGCCAGGTTCGATGCCCTAGGAAAACCTCGAACCCCAGCCCCCCAGAGGAGGAGTCTGCATGACGCCCAAGGAGATCTTTGCCGAGATGCCCAAGAACCTGAACGCCGACGCGGCGAAGGGCATGAACTCGACCATCCAGTTCAACCTGAGTGGCGACAGCGGCGGCCAGTGGTACGTCGCCATCAAGGACGGCACGTGTCAGGTGCAGGAGGGCACCGCGTCGTCGCCCAACATGACACTCTCGATGTCGGCGCAGGACTACGTCGACATGATCATGGGCAAGCTGAACGGCCAGATGGCCTTCATGAGCGGCAAGCTCAAGATCTCCGGCGACATGGGGCTCGCGATGAAGATGCAGAGCCTCTTCAAGCGCCCCGGCGCCTGAGGGCGGCCGCACTAGCTCGGACGAGCCGGGTGGACCCGCGGCGTGGTCCATCCGGCTCCCACGTCCGCCGGGCACGCCGCTGGTGGGGAATGGGGATGGAAGACGCAACCAGCAACGCGATTCCGCCGAAGCGGTCTCGGGTGGTGCGTCCGCCGGTGATCGGCGAGCAGCCGAGCCCCTGGCTCTAATCAGCTCAACCTTAACTCACCCGTCGCAGGAGCTGGCCGAGGGCGAGCAGGATGCCGCCCAGGCTGAGGCCGCCCAGAAGTCCCGCGACCATGGCGGCGAGCAGGCCGTAGTGCCGCAGCGCGGCAGCCCAGTACTCCGCCTGGAAGAGCGCATGCTCGGGATGGCGACCGTAGGCGGCTGCCACCTCCTGGAAGTGTGCGTCGCCGGCGAGCAGCCAGCCCGCCACCGCCGCGGCGGCGAGCCCCAGCACGAGGACCAGCACGCCGAGGGCCCGGAGGAAGGTGGCCATTCAAGCGCGCGCGGCGGCCGCCGCGGCCGGTAGACGGCGCCGGAAGACCGCCACGCGGGCCCGGCGCCGACGATCGTACCCCACCCACTTGGCGGCGGGCACCGCGGCGGCGCTCACGCGCTCGAAGCCGAGGCGCTCGAAGAACTGCTGCGCGCGCCCGTCGACCGCACACGCAAAAACGTAGTCCAGCCCCCTGGTCTCGGCCTCCGCCAGGAGCCGGCTCACCAGCCGCTCGCCGATGCCCTCGCCCTTGAAGCGCGTGATCGTGTACAGGCCGACGATCTCGCCCGCGTGCTTGGTCGCGTAGGGCACCGTCAGCAGGCCGGCGACGCCGGCGAGATGTCGGCCGCAGATCGTCGCCCCGAAGCTCGACGCCAGCAGCTCCGCCATCTCCTCCGGCGTGCGCGGCTTCAGGACCCCCTCGCGCCGCCCGCGCTCGTGCAGGCGCTCGGCCTGCGCGAAGTCGTCGAGCGCGAGGGGCGCCACGTGACAGTAGTCGCCCTGGGTGAAGAGCGTTCCCGAGCCGACGTAGGTGAACAGCTCTTCGGCGACGCCCGCCGGCGCGCACAGGTTGACCGCCTCGACGCCGCCGGCGAGGGCGGCGCGGACCTCCACCAGGAGCGCACGACGCTCGCCCAGCCCCGACCACTCGGCCTCGCCCTGGCGCAGCAGCGTGTCGAGGAGGTTCTCGTCGACGAACGACAACCGTCCCGTGCCGACGTCGAGCCCGCCCTGCGCGTCGACCAGCACGAGCTTCGGGACGCGCAGCCCGACGGCCAGCGCCGCCGCGTCGCGCGGAAAGCTCGCCGCGGCGGGGACCGCGAGCACGCAGAGACGAGCGCGGCGAGCGGCCAGCCAGAGCGCAGCGCGCAGCGTCTCGGGCGAGGCGGGACCGGCCGCGTCGAGGTGCACGACGGGAACCGGCAGCCGCCGGTCCTTGCGCGGCCGGGGCAGCGCGCGGCTGCGACGCAGGGCGGCCAGGAGCCGGCGCTCGGCGGCGGGCCACCACAGGAGCACGCGCGTGTCGTTGCGGACGAGGTCGGCGACGGCCCCGGCGAGCGCGCTCAGGTCGGCGCCCGTCACCGCGGGCGCCAGCGCGAGCAGCACGCTCCGGCCGCGAAACTCCTCGAGGTAGAAATCCTTCTCGTCGAAAGGCTCGGGAGGCGGCGACCCGCCGGCCGGGGACGACATCGCACGCGACCCTAGCACACGCGGCCACCGCGGCAAGGACAGCGGCAGTTGCCTCGGCACGTCGCGAGAAGGTAAGCCGCCGCTCGTGTCTCGCGCGCTGCTCGCCTTCGCCGCGGCCGTCCTCGGCGCCGCACCGGTCGCCCGGGCGGGCGCCGGCGCGGTCGCCACCGAGCATCCGCTCGCCGCCGCGGCCGGCGCGGAGATGCTGCGCGCCGGCGGCACGGTGGTCGATGCGGCGGTGGCGGCGGCGGCGGCGGTCTGCGTCGTGCACGCCTCCTCCTGCGGCCTCGGTGGCGGTGGCTTCGCGCTCGTCCATCGCGACGACGGACGCGACCTCGCGCTCGACTACCGGGAGGAGGCGCCCGCGGCGGCGACGCCCGAGCGCTTCCTCACGGGCGGCAGGCCGGACGAGGCGTTGGCGCGCTCGGGCGGCCTCGCGGTCGGGGTGCCGGGCGAGGCCGCGGGACTCGTGACGCTCCACCGCCGCTTCGGGCGGCTGCCGCTCGCGCGGGTGCTCGCGCCGGCGATCCGGCTCGCCGGCGACGGCTTCCCCCTCGCCGAGGCGCCTCACCTGCGTCGCGAGATCGAGCGCAGCGTGGACCTGCTGCGCGCCGACCCGGGGCTGCGCGCCGTCTTCCTCGGCGCGGACGGCGCGCCCCCGCCCGCCGACTTCCGCGTGCGGCAGCCCGACCTTGCAGCCACCCTCGAGCGCCTCGGCCGGCGTGGCGCCGCCGCCCTCGCGCGGGGATCGGCGGCCGCCGCGATCGCCGGCGCCGTTCGCGAGCGCGGCGGTGTCCTCGCCCGGGCGGACCTCGCCGGCTACCGTCCGGCGTGGCGCCGGCCCCTCGCGGGAACGTTCCACGGACACCGCGTCGTCACCTTTCCACCACCCGGGTCGGGCGGCGTGCTGCTCGAGATGCTCGGCATCCTCGCGCGCGACGATCTCGCGGCGCTCGGCGCCGGGAGCGCGACCCTCCTGCATCTCCTCGCCGGCGGCATGGCCCAGGGCTTCGCCGATCGCGCCCGGTGGTACGGCGACCCCGCCTTCGGGCCGGTGCCGGTCGCCGCGCTGCTGGCACCGCCCCGGCTCGGCCGCCTGCGCGCGGGCCTGAGCGCCGTGCGCGTCGTCGAGCCGCGGGCCGAGCTCGCCTCCGAGCACGGGACGGCGCACGTCTCGGTCGTCGACGCGGCCGGCAACGCCGCCGCCATCACGACGACGATCAACACCGCCTTCGGTGCCGGCATCATGGTCCCCGGGACCGGGATCATCCTGAACAACGAGATGGACGACTTCGCCCTCGCGCCGGGCGTGCCGAACGCGTTTGGCCTCGTCGGTGCGGCCGCCAACGCCCTCGCCCCCCGCAAGCGGCCGCAGTCGAGCATGTCGCCCACCGTCGTCCTCGCCGGCCGCCGGCCGGCGCTGGTGGCCGGCGGATCGGGAGGCCCGACGATCATCTCCGGGATCCTACAGGTCCTGCTCGGCGTCGTCGCCTTCGGACGGCCTCTCGAGGCGGCCGTCGCCGCACCGCGCATCCACGACCAGGCGGTGCCGCCCGTGCTCGCCGTCGAGCCGGGCGTGGCGCCCGAGGTGCGCGCGGTGCTCGAGCGGCTCGGGCACCGCGTGATCGAGATGCCGGCGATCGGCGCCGTCGCCGCGGCCGGGCTCATGCCGGCCGGCGAGCCCGCGGCGGCGGGCGACCCGCGCAAGGACGGCGGCGCGGCGGTCGTGCGCGACTAGCGGCGCCTCAGCCCTTCAGGAAGCGCTGCTCGATCGCCCGGATCTTGCCCAGCCGTCGCGCGTGCCTATCCTCGGCGGTGAAGCGGGCGTTCACGAAGGCGCGAGCCAGCTCGCGCGCCAGCTCCTGCCCGACGACCCGGGCACCGATGCAGAGCACGTTCATGTCGTCGTGCTCGACCGCCTGGTGCGCCGAGTAGTGGTCGTGACAGACGCCCGCTCGGATACCGGGGAACTTGTTGGCCGCGACACCGACCCCGACGCCGCTGCCGCAGAGCGCGATCCCACGCTCCGCCCGCCCGGCGCGCACCGCCTCGCAGACCCGCTCGGCGACGTCGGGGTAGTCCGACGGCACGCTCGGGTCCTCGGTCCCGAGGTCGCTCACCTCGTGGCCCGCCGCGCGCAGGTCGGCGGCGATGACCGCCTTCAGCGGGTAGCCGGCGTGGTCGGCGGCGATGGCGATCCTCACGACGGTTGCCTCCAGGCGCATGGGCTTCTGCCACCGCCTCATCCGAGCGTCAAGCTCGGTTGACCGCCGCTGCCTGCCCACTCCCCCCGTCGGTGCCGCCTGCAAAACCATGTGCTCCCAGGCGTCGGCCCACGGTTCGTCGCGGACCCTCCGGCTGGCACCTCGCTTGCTCACCACAGAGCAGGGACTGCACTTCAGCCAAGAGGAGGGCAGCGCCATGATCCCAGCCTCGACGCTCGCGACACTGGCCGGCGGTCTGCCGCCGGGTGGTCTGCCCGTCCTCGCCGTCGACGCCGCGTCCCTGGTGCCCCTCCTCTGGGCCCTCGTCGGCCTCGTGGTCGCGGTGGTCGTCGCGCGAGCGCGGCGCCTGCCGCGACCTCACGACCAGGCCCCGCTCGCGCATGCCGCGGTCGATGAGGAGCTCCACCGAGCAGCCCGTCACGCGACCTCGACCTGCAGGCCGGGGATGCGGGGGAAGCTACGTCGATCGCGGCTGAGCACGGGGTAGCCGAGCGAGACCGCCGTCGCCCCGATCATCAGATCGTGAGCCCCGCAGGCTTGCCCTGCCTGGACGGCGCGCGTAAGCGGCGGGAGATACGATGGAGGTCACGCTCGCCGTCGGCCGGGTCCTGCTGCGCCGGGCGGCGCTCGCGGAGATCCTGCCGCTCCGCCACCGCGAGCTCCGCCCGGGCCGTGCGCTCGACGCGGCCGCCTTCGACGGCGACGACGAGCCCGCAACCGTCCACGTCGGCGCCTTCCTCGTCCACCCGGGCGATGCGGTCGCCTGCGCGTCGTTCATGGCGCGCGATCGGCAGGGCGAGCCGGCGTATCAGCTGCGCGGCATGGCGACGCGCGCCGACCTCGTCCGCCGCGGCCTCGGGTCGGCGCTCCTCCGCTACGCGGTCGGCGCGCTGCCCGACCGCGCCCGGGCGCGCTCTCTCTGGTGCAACGCGCGACTCGAGGCGGTGCCGTTCTACCGGCGGATGGGCTGGACCGTCGCCTCGGAGCGGTTCGAGATCCCCGATGTCGGCCCCCACCACGCGATGATCTGGCGGGCATGAGCCTGCTGGCCTCGTGGCCCCGGCGTGAGATACAGGATCGGCCGATGGAGGACCGCGACGAGACCTACGACCCGTTCGAGGCTCTGGACCGCGCCGCAGGTGCGGGAGCCGTGCGCGACCCGTACCCGACCTTCGCGACGCTCCGCGGCGAGTGCCCGGTCCACCACGGGCGCTTGAGCGCCGCCTTCGGGCTGCCGGAGGCGTTCGAGGCCGTGATCGTCCCCACCGACCGGCACTTCGTGGCGATGAGCCACGAGGCCGCCGTCCAGGTGCTCCGTGACGGCGAGACCTTCTCCTCGCGCGGCTACGCGGGGTCGATCGGGCTCGTGCTCGGCCACAGCATCCTCGAGATGGACGACCCGGAGCACGCCCGCTACCGCGAGCTCATCCAGCAGGCGTTCACGCTCCAGGCGATGGAGCGCTGGGAGGCGCGCCTGGTCCGCCCGATCGTGCACGGCCTCGTCGACCGCTTCGTGAATCGCGGGCGTGCCGACCTCGTCCGCGAGCTCACGTTCCCGTTCCCGATCCACGTGATCGCCGGGATGCTCGGGCTCCCGGAGGCCGACCTCCCCCGCTTCCACCGCTGGGCGGTCGAGCTGATCAACATCGCGGGCGACATCCAGCGGGGCCTTGCCGCCTCCCAGACGCTCCGCGACTACTTCGCCGGCGTCCTCGCGGCGCGCCGCCGCGACCCGCAGGAGGACATGATCAGCGTCCTCGCGCACGCCGAGCTCGACGGGCAGCGGCTCACCGACGAGGAGATCTTCGCGTTCCTCCGCCTCCTCCTCCCCGCGGGCGCCGAGACCACCTATCGCTCGTCGAGCAACCTCTTCTGCGGCCTGCTCACACACCCCGACCAGCTGGAGGCCGTGCGGGCGGACCGCTCCCTCGTCCGCCGCGCGATCGACGAAGGGCTCCGCTGGGAACCGCCCCTGACCGGCATCGCACGGATCGCGACGCGCGACGTCGAGGTCGCGGGTGTCGAGATCCCGAAGGGCGCGGTCGTGAGCGTGTGCCTCGGCGCCGCCAACCACGATCCCGCGCGCTACCCGGCCCCGGAGACGTTCGACATCCGCCGCGAGCAGCGGCCGCACCTCGCCTTCGCTTACGGGCCGCACACCTGCGTCGGCATGCACCTCGCGCGCATGGAGACCCGCGTCGTGCTCGAGGCGGTGCTCGATCGTCTGCCGAACCTCCGCCTCGATCCCGAGGCGCCCGACGTGCACATCACCGGCCTCTCGTTCCGCGCGCCGCGGCGGCTGCCGGTGCTCTTCGGCTGACCGAGCGGCTCCCCGCCCATGCACTGCCCGTCCTGCGGACACGACCTGCGGCCCGGGGCGCGCTTCTGCGACGCGTGCGGTCATCCCGTCGGCGGGGTCGCGCCGCCCGAGCGTCGCCCCCACGCACCGGCCCACCTCGCCGAGAAGATCCTCGCGTCGCGGGGCCGGCTCGAGGGCGAGCGCAAGCACGTGACGGTGCTCTTCGCGGACGTGAAGGGGTCGATGGAGCTCGCGGAGCGGGTCGATCCCGAGGCGTGGCACCGCATCCTCGACCGCTTCTTCGCGATCCTCGCCGACGGGGTGCACCGGTTCGAAGGCACCGTCAACCAGTTCACGGGCGACGGCATCATGGCGCTCTTCGGCGCACCGCTCGCGCACGAGGATCATGCACGGCGGGCCTGCGCCGCCGCGCTCCACCTCGGCGCGGAGATCCGGCTCTACGCGCGCGATCTCCGCCTCGCCGAGGGACTGAACTTCTCCGTCCGCATGGGCCTCAACTCGGGCGAGGTCGTGGTGGGCACGATCGGCGACGACCTGCACATGGACTACACCGCGCTCGGCGCGACCGTGGGTCTGGCGCAGCGCATGGAGCAGCTCGCCGAGCCCGGCAAGGTCTACCTGACCGAGCACACGGCACGGCTGGTGGAAGGGTTCTTTCGCCTCGAGGAGCTCGGGCGGTTCAGCGTGAAAGGCCTGCGCGACCGGGTCCGGGTCTACGAGCTCGAGGGCCCCGGCCCGCTCAAGACCCGCCTCGACGTCTCCCGCGCACGCGGCCTCTCCCGCTTCGTCGGACGCGTGGAGGAGACGGCGGCGCTGGAGGCCGCACTCCGCCGGGCGGTGGAGGGACGCGGCGGGGTCGTGGGCATCGTCGCCGAGGCCGGAGTCGGCAAGAGCCGGCTCTGCTACGAGTTCATCGAGCGAACCCGCGCGCGCGGTCTCACGGCCCACCAGGCGCACTGCGTCGCCCACGGGAGGATGGTTCCCTTCCTCCCGATTCTCGAGCTCCTGCGCGGGTACTTCGGCATCTCCGAGCAGGATGGCAACGAGGCAGGCCGCCGGAAGATCGCCGGCACGGTGCTCTTGCTCGACCCGGAGCTCACCGAATCGCTCCCGCTCCTCTTCGACTTCCTCGGCGTGCCGGACCCCGAGCGCCGGGCTCAGCGCATGGACCCCGAGGCGCGCCAGCGCCGGCTCTGTGCGCTGTTCACGCGGCTGGTCCAGGCGCGGAGCCGCCGGGAGCCGAGCGTGCTCCTGGTCGAGGATCTCCACTGGGTGGACGGCGGCAGCGAGGTGTTCCTGGCGGAGCTCGTCGCGGCGCTGCCGGAGACCGCCGCGCTGCTCCTCGTGACCCTCCGCCCGGAGTACCGGGCCGGCTGGTTCGGGACGTCCTCGTACCAGCAGCTGACGCTCGCACCGCTCGTCGCCGAGGCGAGCGCCGCCCTGCTCCAGGACCTGCTCGGCTCCAATCCGTCGCTCGCCGGGGTCGTCGGGCCCGTCCGCGAGCGCACCGCCGGAAATCCCTTCTTCATCGAGGAGGTCGTCCAGGCGCTGGTCGAGGGCGGGAGCCTCGTCGGGACGAAGGGCGCGTACCGGCTGGTCAAGCCGGTCGCCGAGCTCGTCGTCCCGCCCACGGTGCACGCGGTGCTCGCCGCGCGCATCGACCGGCTGCCCGAACGTGAGAAGGACATCCTGCAGACTGCCGCCGTCATCGGGAAGGAGTTCACGGAGCGGGTGCTGAGAGCGGTGAGTGAGCTTCCCGAGGCCGACGTCGGGGCGGCCCTCGCGACGCTCACGCAGGCCGAGTTCATCTACGAGGAACCCGTCCATCCCGAGATCGAGTACAGCTTCAAGCACCCGCTGACCCACGAGGTGGCGTACCGCTCCCAGCTGGGCGAGCGGCGCGCCTCGACGCACGCGGCGGCGGCGCGGGCGATCGCCGAGCTCTACGCGGACAAGCTCGACGAGCGCGCGGCGCTCCTCGCCCACCACTGGGAAGCGGCCGGCGAGAGCCTCGAAGCGGCGCGCTGGAGCCGCCGAGCCGCCGAGTGGGCGGGGGTCAGCGACCTCGCCGAGGCCGCGGCCCAGTGGCGGAAGGTGCGCGAGCTGCTCGCCACGGTCCCCGACTCTGCGGAGCGGCTGGAGATGGGCGTGCAGGCGGACATCGCGCTCCTGGGCCTCGGCTGGCGGTTCGGCATCGCGGAGGACGAAGCCGCGGCGATCTTTGCGGAAGGCGTGGCCCTCGCCCGGCAGACGCACGATCCTGGCGCGCTTTCGACGCTCCTCAACACGTACGGCATGGTCCGGGGGATGTCCGGGCACGTCGCCGAGGCCGTGGAGCGCACGCGGGAGGGGACGCGTCTGGCGGACGAGACCAACGACGCGGGCCGGCAGCTCGGCTCGCGCGTCGCGCTCGTCGAGGCCCAGTACATGGCGGGAGACCTGCGCGGCGCACTCGAGACGCTCGGGGAGGCGCGCGCGTACGCCGCCGAGGCGCCGAGCGGCGCCCGGATTCGAACCGGCTTCAGCCCCTCCAACTGGATGGTCATGATGAGCGGATGGCTCCTCTTCGACACCGGTCATCCCGAGGAGGCCGCGCGCGAGCTCGAGCGCGCCCGCTCGCTCGCACGCGAGCATGGCGAGACCGAGCTCCTCGGCTGGGCGCACGAGCTCAGCGCGCACGTGGCGGCGTTCAGAGGAGACTCGGACGGGGCGCTCGATCACGCCCGCCAGGCGTTCGACATCGCCGAGCGAATCGGGAGCTCGTTCTCGCGGACGTCGGCATACGACGCGCTCGGCTGCGTGCACCTCGCGAACCAGGGTTGGGCGTCGGCCGCGAGCGCGTTCG
Source organism: Deltaproteobacteria bacterium (assembly GCA_005888095.1). Taxonomy (GTDB): domain Bacteria; phylum Desulfobacterota; class Binatia; order DP-6; family DP-6; genus DP-3. Next base: position 38,864 of record VBKF01000103.1, read on the forward strand.
AGCAGGCCCTCTCCATCGTCCGGGAGCGAGGGATCGGGCTCCACTGGGAGCCCCGCATCCTCGCCGAGCTCGCCGAGGCGCAGCTCGGAGGCGGAGACGTCGAGAAGGCGCGGGCCACGGCCGAGGATGCCGTGCGGCGGGTCCGCGCTCTCTCGACGAAGGTGACCGAGTGCCGTGCACTCCTGACCTTCGCCCGGGTTCTGCTGCGGAGCGAGGGAGCCGGGGCGCGCGGTCCGGTGGAGGCCGCGCTCGGCCGGACGCTCGCGCTGGTCGCGGAAACCGGCGCCGGCCTCTACGAGCCCCAGATTCGTCTCGAGCTGGCGGAGCTCGCGCGCCTCACGGGCGACGAGGATGCGCGCCGGCGCGAGCTCTCCGAAGCGCGGCGCCTGCTCGGCGCAATGGGGTGTTTGGCCTAGAACACGTCGCCCAGGCGGATCGTCTGCTCGCGCTGCGGGCCGACCGACAGCAAGACGACCGGCGTGCCGACCAGCGCCGACAGTCGGTCGAGGTAGCGACGCGCGTTCGGCGGCAGGTCGGCGAGCGCACGCACCGCACCCAGGCTCTCCCGCCACCCCGCCAGCTCCTCGTAGAGCGGCACGACCCGCTCCCAGCCCCTCTGCGTCGCGGGCGGAAAGTCCCGGCGCCGGCCGTCGAGCTCGTAGGCGACGCAGACCCGCAGCGGGTCGATGCCGGTCAGCACATCGAGCTTGGTGAGGGCGAGACCGTCGACACCGGAGAGCGCGGTCGCGTGGCGCACCACGACCGCGTCGAACCAGCCGCAGCGACGCGGGCGGCCCGTGGTGGCGCCGTACTCGTCGCCGTCGGCGCGCAGCCGATCGCCGAGCGCATCGGCGAGCTCGGTCGGGAAGGGGCCCGAGCCGACGCGCGTCGTGTAGGCCTTGGCGATGCCGACGATCCGTCCGATGGCGCGGGGCGGCACGCCCGCACCGGCCGAGGCGCCTCCGGCCAGCGTGCTGGAAGAGGTCACGAACGGGTACGTCCCGTGGTCGACGTCGAGGAGCGCGCCCTGGGCGCCCTCGAGGAGCACGCGCCGGCCGGCGGCGAGCGCGGCACGGAGCTCGGCCGTCGTGTCGGCGACGAAGGGCCGCAGCCGCTCGCGGTAGCCCCGGTAGCGGTCGTGGATGTCGTCGAAGGCGAGCGGCGGCTCGCCGAGGAGCGCCTGCAGGTACCCGTTCTTCTCGCGCAGGTTGCGCTCGAGCGCGTCGCGGAACCCGGGCTCGTCGAACAGCTCGCCGACGCGGATGCCCGTCCGCGCCATCTTGTCCTCGTAGGCGGGGCCGATGCCGCGGCCCGTCGTGCCGATGTTCCCGGGGCCGCGGAGGCGCTCGCGCGCCCGGTCGATGGCCCGGTGGTAGGGCATGATGAGATGCGCCTGCTCGCTGATGCGCAGCCACCGGTCGTCGCTGAGGTAGCCGCGGCGGCGGAGCGCGTCGATCTCGCCGACCAGCACCTCGGGATCGATCACCATGCCCGGTCCCATCACGCAGATGCGGCCGGGGTGGAGCACACCCGCGGGGATCAGGTTGAGGATCGTCTTCTCGCCGTCGACCACCAGGGTGTGTCCGGCATTGTTGCCGCCGTGGAAGCGGACGACGACGTCGGCGTCCGCCGCCAGGAGGTCGACGATCTTTCCCTTCCCCTCGTCACCCCACTGGGTGCCCGTGACGACCGCGGCAGGCACCGAACGCCTACAGCCGCAGCACGTCGGCCGAGACGATCTGCGGGAGCTTCCGCAACTCCGCCACCACCTCCGGCGGCACGGGATCGTCGACGTGGATCAGGGAGATCGCCATGCCCCCGACCCGCTCGCGGCCGAGCTCGAGGCCGGCGATGTTGACGCCGCGCTCGCCGAGGAGCGTGCCGACGCGGCCGACGACGCCGGGCACGTCGCGGTTGTGCAGCATCAGGATGTGGCCCTCGGGAACGGCCTCCATGCGGAAGCCGTCGATCTTGGTCAGGCGGATCGTCTCGGCGCCGAACACCGCGCCCTCGACCGCCGTCGTGCGCGAGGCCGTGCGCACGCCGACGCGGACCGCGTTCAGGTAGTCGCTCGACTGCGTGGCGCGGGACTCGATCACCTTGATGCCCCGCTCGCGGGCGAACGCCGGCGCGTTCACGTAGTTGACGCTCGGGTCGAGGAGCTGGGCGAGGAGCCCGCGCAGCGCGGCGGTGGTGAGCGCCCGGCTCTCGCGCTCGGCCGCCTCGCCGCTCACCTCGACCGTCACCTCGAGCGGCGGCTCGGGCAGGAGCTGGCCGGCGAGCGCGCCGAGCTTCTCGGCGAGCAGCAGGTAGGGGCGGAGGACCTGCACCACCTCGGGCGAGAGCGACGGGGCGTTGACCGCGTTCTGGATGACCCCCCGGCAGAGGAAATCCGCCACCTGCTGCGCGATCGCGATGGCGACGTTCACCTGCGCCTCGCCGGTGGAGGCGCCGAGGTGCGGGGTGGCGATCACCTGCTCGAGCGCGAGGAGCGGGTGCCCGCTCGGGGGCGGCTCCTCGGCAAAGACGTCGAGCGCCGCGCCCGCCACCTGACCCGAGCGGATCGCGGCGGCCAGCGCCGGCTCGTCGACGATGCCGCCGCGCGCGCAGTTGACGAGGCGGACGCCGCGCTTCATGCGGGCGATGGTGGCGGCGCCGATCAGGCCTCGCGTCTCGGGCGTCAGCGGGGTGTGGATGGTGATGAAGTCCGCACGCGCATAGATCTCGTCGAGCGAGACGAGCTCGACCCGCAGGCGCGCCGCCGCCTCGGCGGTCACGAAGGGGTCGAAGGCGATCACCTTCATGCGCAGCCCGAGCGCCCGCTCGGCCACGATCGTGCCGATGTTGCCGAGCCCGACGATGCCGAGCGTCTTGTTGCAGACCTCGGTGCCGATCCAGCGCTCGCGCGGCCACTTGCCCGCCTTCACCGCGGCATCCGCCTGCGGGATGTTGCGGGCGAGCGCGAGCAGCATCGCGATCGCGTGCTCGGCGGTCGTGACGTTGCTCCCGCCGGGGGTGTTCATGACGACGACGCCGCGCTTGGTAGCGGCGTCGACGTCGATGTTGTCGACGCCGATGCCGGCCCGGCCGATCACGCGCAGCACGTCGGCACCGGCGAGGTTCTCGGCCGTCACCTTGGTGCGGCTGCGCACGATGAGAGCGTGGAAGCCGCGGATCGCCTGGCGGAGCTCGCCGGGACCGAGCTCGGTGCGCGCGACGACCTCGAGCTCGGAATGCTGGCGGAGGTGCGCCAGCCCCTCGGGACCGAGCGGGTCGGTCAGCAGGACGCGGTACGCCATCTCAGCGCGCGGGCAGCCCCTCGGCGAGCACCGCCTCGGCCGCGCCGACGCCGCGTCCGAGCTCGACCGGCGCGCCGAAGTGACGAAGCGCGAGCTCGAGCGCAGCGACCCCGGTCACCACGTCGAAGGCGTCGACGTAGCCGAGGTGCGCGATGCGGATGACCTTTCCCTTCAGCCGGTCCTGGCCTCCGGCGAAGGTGACCCGCATGCGGTCGCGCAGGTAGCGGAAGAGCGCGCTGCCGTCGAGACCGTCCGGCAGGCGGATCGCCGTCGCCGCCGGGCTCGGAGCGTCGGGGGCGAGGAGGCCGAGTCCGAGCGCCGCCGCTGCCGCGCGCGTGGCGCGTGCCAGCCGGTCGTGGCGGGCGTAGACCCCCGGGAGCCCCTCGTCGAGCAGCAGGCGGAGCGCGGCGCGCAGCCCGTAGATGAGCGAGATGGCCGGCGTCCAGGCCGTCGAGCGCTCAGCCACGCCCTTCCGCTCGCGCCGGAAGTCGAAGTAGAAGCGCGGCAGCCGCGCGCGCTCGGTCGCCGCCCAGGCGCGCTCCGAGAGCGCGGCGAAGGCGAGCCCCGGCGGCAGCATGAGGGCCTTCTGCGAGCCGGTGACGAGCACGTCGATGCCGAGCCGGTCCATGGGCAGGTCGACGACGCCGACCGCGGTGATCCCGTCGACCACGAGGAGCACGTCGCGCCGGCGGGTGAGCTCGGCGAGGGCCGGGACGGGGTGAAGGACGCAGGTGGAGGTCTCGCTCGCCTGCGCGAAGACGGCGCGGACCTTCGGGTGCGCCTCGAGGGCATGCGCCACCGCCGCCGGCTCGACCGCCCGCCCCCACTCGACGGTCACCTCGTGCACCACGACGCCGTAGCCCTGGCAGATCTTCGTCCAGCGCTCGCCGAACTTGCCCCCGTTGACGACGACCACCTCGTCCCCGGGCGAGAGGAGGTTGGTGACCGAGCCCTCCATGGCGCCGGTGCCCGAGGCGGCGAGCACGAGCACGTCCTGGCCGGTCCCGAAGAGCTCGCGCAGCCCCTCCTGCACCTCGGCCAGCATCTCGCCGAACTGCGGCGTGCGATGGTGGATCACGGGCAGCGCCATCGCGGCCGCCACCTCGGGCGGCACCGGGGTGGGACCGGGCGCGAGCAGATACGATTTGATCACGACTGTATGGACCCCGCCGTTTCCCGTGGGCCCAGGCGTTCGGCCCGCTGGTGGCTCAGCACTCCCCCGTGGTCAATTCCACGCGAACGCCAGTCGTGCGAGCGATCGTTCTTTGGTTCGTTTAGCCGCGGGCTGCACAGATTGTCAAGGCACGCGGGGACACCATCGTCGTGCCGCCGCAATTCGTTGACTCGTCTGCGCTTATCCGTTAGCGCAATCGCAGGTGTCGCGCCGCCTCCCACTCGCCTACCTGACCGTGCTCGCACTCGCCACGGCGGTGCCGTCCGCCGGCGAGGACCCTCCCGACGCTCGCGAGCCGTCGTGGCGCGGTGCAGGCCTCGCCCCGTCGTGGCGCCGGAGTTTGCCGGAGAGCGAGGCGCTCCGCATCCCCACGCCGATCACGCGCGACGAGGAAGTCGAGCGGGTGACGCTCAAGGAGGCGATCGGCATCGCGCTCGAGAACAACCCCGGCATCGCCGCTCAGCGCCTCGAGCCGACGCGACAGGGCGCGGGCGTCCTGCAGGCCGGGGCCACCTTCGACCCGACGCTGTCGGGCGAGCTCACGCACCGGAACAGCATCACCCCTAACGCGAGCGCACTGGCCGGCACCCGTACCCTCGTCACGGACGACCGGAGCGCCAACTTGCACCTCTTCAAGACCTTCCGGACCGGCACCACCGCGACCGTCGACTTCCTGAACGACCGGCTGGACACCAATCCCCGCTTCCAGCAGCTCCGCCCGGAGTACCAGGCGGCGCTCAACCTCTCGCTCGTCCAACCCCTCCTCAGGAACTTCGGGTGGGACTTCTCCTACCTCATCGTGCGCGTCGCGGAGCAGGTGGCGGATGCCGCGGTCTACCAGTACCAGGCACAGGTGGCCGACTTCGTCCAGCAGGTGATCGAGGCGTACTGGAACGTCGTCCGGACGCGCGAGAACCTCGAGGTGCAGCGCGAGTCCAAGACGCTCGCCGACCGCACCGTCCACGAGAACGAGGCCCGGGTGCGGGTGGGGCTGCTTCCGCCCGTCGCCGTGCTCGAGGCGGAGGCCGACGCCAAGAGCCGCGAGGAGCAGGTGATCCAGGCTGACAACGACCTCGCCGTCGCCCGCCAGCTGCTGGCTCAGACAGCCTTCTATCGGCCGGCCGACACCTTCGTCCCCCGCACCCTGGAGCCCGCCGACGAGGTGGTTCCGGAGGACGTCACGGTCGACATCGAGCACGGGCTCAGCACGGCGCTGAGCAATCGCCCCGAGATCCAAGCCTCGGCGCGCGGCATCCTCGTTCAGCAGCTGAACGAGCGCATCGCCACCAACGGGCTCCTGCCGCGGCTCGACGTCGTCGGCAGCTACGGGGTGAATGGGCTGAGCGGCACGAATCGCGCCGTCTCCCTGACGACGGTCGCGTTCAGCCCGACGGACCTCGGGGGCGGGCGATGCGTTCCCCTCGGATCCGGCCAGGGGTTCATCTGCAAGGTTGTGCTCAACGCGGCCTCGCCCTTCGCCGGGTCCGCCAGTGAGGCGTACCGTCGGCTCGAGTCGAACGACTTCCGCAGCTACTCCTTCGGCCTCCAGTTCCAGATGCCGCTCTCGAACGCGCTCGCGCGCAGCGAGCTGACCCAGAGCCGGATCACGCGCAGCCAGGCGGAGCTGAACCACCGCCAGCTCCTCTCGAACGTCACCCTCGAGGTCCGCAAGAGCGCCGCCGACGTCACCTCGGCACGCCAGCGGATCGACACGACGCGCGTTGCCCGCGCGCTCGCCGAGGAGAACCTGCGCAACCAGGAAAAGCGGCACGAGGTCGGCATGGCGACCACGAAGGACCTGCTCGACTTCCAGACCCGGCTGACGAGCGCCCGCGCCGCCGAGGTGCAGGCGAAGGTCGACTACGCGATCGCCGTGGCCAGCTGGCTGCGGGCGCAAGGCCGGCTGCTCGCGAACTACCAGGTGGTGGTCGAGCAACCGGGGCGACGAGGCACCCCCTGGTTCGCGCGGTTCTGATCCGCGGTGATCGGGGGCTCCGGCCGCCGGCTGTTTTACCCCGCCGCGCCCACCAGCAGCCGCTCCGCGAGGCGCGCCATGCTCGCGTAGTCCGCCTTTCCGTTCGGCGCCCGCCCGATCGATTCGACGACGAGCACGCGCTTGGGCGTCTTGAACCCAGCCAGGCGCGCACGCACGTGGCGGCGGAGCTCATCCTCGCCGGGGGTGGCACCCCGGTTGAGCTCGACGAGCCCGATGACCGCCTGCCCCCATTTCTCGTCGCGGACACCGACCACGACCGCGTCGTAGACGGCGGGATGGGTCTTCAGCATCTCCTCCACCTCCTCCGGGTAGACCTTCTCGCCGGCGGTGTTGATGCAGACGCTGCCGCGGCCGAGGAGCGTCAGCGCCCCGTCGGCCTCCACCGTGCACCAGTCGCCCGGGATCACGTAGCGTACGCCGTCGATGACCCGGAACGTGCGCGCGGTCTTCTCGGGGTCCTTGTAGTACCCGACGGGGATCGCGCCACCATGCGCGACGACCCCCGGTTCGCCGCTGCCCGGCTGGACCTCGCGGCCGTCCTCGGTGAAGACCTTCACCTTCTCCCCGAGCTGGAAGCGGCCCGTCCGCGACTCGCCCGCGGCGGTGGTGATCGCGGCGCCGAAGCCGACCGCCTCCGAGGAGCCGAAGGAATCGAAGAGGACCATGCTCGGATGGTGCGCGAGGAGCGCCCGCTTCACCTCCGGCGACCACATGACGCCCGAGGAGATGATGGAGATGAGGCTGTCGAGCCGGTACTCCCCACGCCGCTCGTCGAGGGCCCGCAGCATCGGCTTGGCGAAGGCGTCGCCCACGATGGCGATCGTGTTGACGGCGTGGCGCCCGACGGCATGCCACAGCTCGTGCGGGTCGAAGTTGACGCCACCGAGCGTGGCGATCGAGCCGCCCGCGGTGAGCGTGATGAAGGCGGTGAAGAGGCCGGTGCCGTGCATGAGGGGACAGGCCGGCAGGTGGCGGAGCCCGGGGCCGCGCGCGCGGACGCGGGCGGCGAGCTCGTCGAGTGACGCGACCGGCGGCTCCCCGAGCACCGGGTTCCCACCGCCCCCGATCGCACGCCAGAGGTCCTCGGACCGCCACATGACACCCTTCGGCATGCCGGTGGTGCCGCCGGTGTAGAGGAAGAGGAGGTCGTCGGGCGAGCGCTCGATGCCGAGCGGCGCGCCGCGGCCTTCGGCGGCGAGCGGCTCGTAGGGCGCGGCGAAGGGCGCGAGCGGGCTCCCGTCGTCCAGCTGGATGTAGGCCTGCACCCTCGGGAGCCTGGGGCGGAGCGCGTCCAGGCGCTCGGCGAACTCGCCGGCGAACACGACGAACTTCGCATCGGCGTCGTCCATGATGTAGCGGAGCTCGTCGCCCAGGTAACGGAAGTTGACGTTGACGTGGACCAGCCGGGCCTTGAAGCAGGCGACGGTGGCCTCGAGGTACTCGGGCCGGTTGCGGAGGTAGAGGGCCACCTTGTCGCCCGGCTGCCCGCCGCGCGCGCGGAGCGCCGCGGCCAGGTTGTTCGTCCGCCGCGTGAACGCCGTCCAGCTGACGGCGCGCTCGCCGTGGAGGAGTGCCGCGCTGTCGCCCGGGACGGCCTCGCCGAGCGTGTCGAAGATGTCGCCCAGATTCCAGCTCACGATTCGCCTCCTTGCGCCAGTGTCTTCACCGGCTCGACCACGAACGGCCACAGCGCCCGCCCGCGCGGGTCGAAGGGCCGCCACGCGCCCTCGGGCTGCGCCAGACGCTCGGCGATGACGAGCAGGACGGCGGGATGGTGGCCCATCCCGCAGTGGCTGCTCCTGACCTCGATGTTCTCGCAGAGCGGCGCGCCCACCTCCAGGCAGCTCCGCCAGGCGACGATCCCGTCGCTGCGGCTGTAGATCGAGGTGGACGGCACGGGCAGCGGCGTCCCGAGCCGCGCCTGGAAGCCGCCGGCCCGGCCATCGGGGCGGGAGCCGAAGAAGCGTGCAACGCTCGTCGCCGACGGGTCGCGAAAGGGGCTGGCGAGCGTGATCACCTGGCGGACGTCGTCCGGAAAGCGGCGCGCGAGCTCGCGCGCGTAGATGCCGCCGAGGCTCCAGCCGATCAGGCTGAGCTTCCGCCCGTGCCGCGCGCGCAGCGCCGTGAACCGCTGGCCGAGCGCCGGGGCGAGCCTGCTGCTCGGCCCGAGGTTCCGACCGAGCTTCCAGCCGTGGACGTGGTAGCCGCGGTCGCGGAGGAACCAGCGCAGGGCCTGCGTCGAGCGGTCGTTCGCGAGCCAGCCCGGCAGCACCAGGACCGGATGGCCGTCGCCGGCCGGCGCCCGTCCGAGGAGCGGCAGCGCCGGCAGCAGGGCGGCGAACTCGAGCCAGGCCCGCCCCTCGAGGGCGAGCAGCGCGGGCGAGGGCGGCCGCATCGTCTCCACGGTTGCCGCGCGTCACAGTGCTGACACACGGCCTCCGGCGTCAAGGGGGCGGCCGGCGCCGCGCCACGACCATCTGGACGCGCTCCCCGCAGGCGAGCCGGAGCCGCTCCACCGCGAAGCCGATCGCCGCGAGCTCGCGCGCCGCCGGATAGCGGGCACGGGACGGCGCGAGCCCCCGGGCCGCCAGGACGAGGATGCCGACCGCCCGCCGCCAGAGCGCCCGCGGCTGGCTGTGGTCGAGGAGGACGAGCGGCGCGCCCGCCGGCAGCCGATTGCGCAACGCGGCGAGGAGCGCCTGCCGCTCCGCCGGCCGCGGCGGGCTGCCGAGGAAGGCGACGACGGCGGCGGCCGGTACCTCGCCGTCCCGCGCAGCCGCGAGACGCGCCGCGAGATGGGCCCCGAGGCGCGGCGGCGCGGCCACCGCGACGGGGCCCGCGACGGGGCCGAGCAGACGGACGGCGTGCGCGGCGAGCCGCGCCCCGCTCACCGCCGCCCGATCAGCGTCATGAACTCCTCGCGGGTCGGCTGCTGCGCGCGGAACGCGCCGAGCATCGCGCTCGTCACCACCACGGAATTCTGCTTCTCGACCCCGCGCATGCGCATGCAGAGGTGCTCGGCCTCGAGCACGACGCCGACTCCCAGGGGATCGAGCTCCTCCATGATCGTGTTCGCGATCTGGGTCGTCATGCGCTCCTGGACCTGCAGGCGGCGCGCGAAGATTTCGACCAGCCGGGCGATCTTGCTGATGCCGATGATGCGATGCTGGGGCAGGTAGGCGACGTGCGCCTTGCCGAAGAAGGGGAGGACGTGATGCTCGCACATCGAGTAGAAGTCGATGTCCTTGAGCACGATCATCTCCGAATACTCTTCGACGAAGAGCGCGCCGTTGATGACCTGCTTCGGGTCGACGTCGTAGCCGCGCGTCAGGAACTCGAGCGCGCGGGCGACGCGCGCGGGCGAGCGCCGGAGGCCTTCCCGCTCCGGCTCCGGGTCGAGGGCGCGCAGAATCGCCCGCACGTGGGCCTCGAGATCCTCGCGCATCGTTCGGGACGTCTAACGGATGGGCGAAGGCGTGGCAAGGCGCGGCAGCGGGCCTCCGACCAGCCCCTCGCGGCACAGGTTCTCGAAGATCGCGCGCGTCGCCGGCGACTTGTTGAGCGTGTAGAAGTGGATCCCCGGAGCCCCGCTGCGCAGCAGCTCGGCGCACTGCCGCGTCGCCCACTCCACGCCGACCGCGAGCGCCGCCTGCTCGTCGTCGCGCACGCGCTCGAGCGCGGCGCGGAGCGCGGCGGGGATCTGATTGCCGCTGAGCGCCGTGATGCGTTCGATCTGCGGCACGTTGGTGATCGGCATGATGCCGGGGACGAGCGGCACGCCGATGCCCGCCCGCCGCGCCCGCTCGACGAACGCGAAGTAGTCGGCGTTGTCGTAGAAGAGCTGGGTGATGACGGCATCGAGCCCGGCGTCGACCTTCATCTTGAGGTGCTGGATGTTGAGCTCCAGGTCCCGGCACTCGGGGTGGCCTTCGGGATGGCCGCCGCCCACCAGGCACAGCTTGTGGCCGCGCGCGCGTACGAAGCGGATCATGTCGACGGCGTAGCGGAAGCCGTTGAGTGGGGGGTGAAAGCTCCCCTCGCCCGGCCGATCGCCGCGAATGGCGACCACGTTCTCGATGCCGCGCGCCTCGATGAGCTCGTAGTGCGCCGCGAGCTCCTCGCGCCCGGCCTCGATGCAGGTGACGTGCGCCGCTGCCTCGATGCCGAGCGCCCGGATGCGCGTCACGAGCTCCACCGGCGCCTCGCGCGGCTTGGCACCCGTCCGCGTCACCGAGACGAATCCCGGCCCCAGCGGCTTGAGCGCCTCGATCGTGCGCATGAGGGCGGCCTCGCCCTCGGGCGTCTTCGGCGGGAAGAACTCGAACGAGATGCAGGGCCCGCCGCGGGCGAGGATGTCGGTGATCTTCATGGGGCGGCGGGAGGACGCTGGGCGCTCGCGTGAGCTAGTGCGAGCCTTTCTTCTCGAGCGCCTTCACCTTCTGGTACTTGCGGTAGTCGTAGCCGGTGGCCATGGCCATGAGCAGCCCTTCCATGCCGCCGTCCCGCTCCCGCCGCAAGATCTGCAGCCGCTCGTAGAACTCCCGGAAGTCCTTGTTCACCCGCGACCCCGCGTCGACCGGATTCAGGAAGAAATCGTGCAGGCGGGTGATCGTGAAGCGGACCGCCGAGAATCGCAGCTCATTCGGGAACGCGTCCCACTCGGCGAGCGACAGAGCGCGCAGCGACTCGTAGCCCGCGATGAGCGCCTCGAAGCGCTTGAGCTGGTAGCTCTCGCCGTCGAAGCACAGGGCGTTCACCGCGGTCGCCAGGTCGAAGATGAACTTGCCGCGGCAGGCCGCCTCGAAGTCGAGCATGGCGACGAGCTTGTCGCCCTTGAAGATGACGTTGTCGTCGAAGAGGTCGCCGTGAATGACGCCCTTCGGAAGCTTGCTCTCGAGATACCCCTGGAGGTAATCGACCTCGTCGTCGAGCGTGCGGACGATCCGCTTGAAGTAGGAGGGGAGCCGCTCCCGCACCTGCGCGTAGAGGTCTGCCACGCGGTCGTAGCTGAAGCGATTGTCGATGCCCTTCTTGTAGCTCTTGCCGATCGTGTGGAGGTCGGCGAGCACGCGGCCGACGTTCTCGATCTGCGCCGTCGTGAGGCGCGCGGGAGACACGGTGTGCCCGTCGACGTAGCGGTAGAGCGTGAGGCACTTGCCGTTCACCTCGCGGTAGTGCCGCCCCTTGCGGTCGGCGACCGGCTGCGGGCAGGGAAAGCCGTGCTTGCGCAGGAAGAGGAGCAGGTCGAGCTCACGCTTCACCTCGAGCTCGCTCTTCACCTCGTCGATGCGCAGCAGATGCTTTCCGCGCGTGGTCTCGAGCAGATAGGAGGTGTTGACGGAGCCCGCCGCGATTCCACTCGCCGCGATGAGCTTCGCGAGACCGTAGTCCTCGACAATTTCGGCGAGCTCGCGCGTTCCGAGCTCGGTGTAAACGGCCATCTCCGCCCGCCTCCCTAACCCACCGGAATTCCACCCAAAAAGCCGTCGCAAAGTATCGTTAGGTGCGGCATTTGTCAAGCTGAAAATTCGCTTCGCCGCGGAAAACGCCTTTACCGGCGCGGGGTTGCGCCGTATAGAAGATGTTCTTCTTTTTTTTGGGTCGCATGATGGCATCCAACCCGCGGGGCGAGCCTGGGCCGATGCCGGCGCCCGTCACCAGGCTGGCGGAGCCGCTCAAGCGGTTCCACAAGGAAGCCTGGCATACCCCCCAGGGACGGCTCATCCGCGAGGTCATCTTCGGCCTCAACGACGGCGTCATCTCGACAATCGGCTTCCTGGCGGGGGTCACGGCCACCATCGGCGACCTCCACACGGTCGCGCTCGGCGGGCTCGCCGCCGCCTTTGCCGGCGCGCTCGCCATGGGCATCGGGGCCTACGTGGCGTCCAAGTCCCAGCGCCGGTTCTTCGAGGCCGAGATCGCGCGCGAAGCGTGGGAGATCGAGAACATGCCCGACCACGAGCGGGAGGAGATCCGCGAGATCTACGGCCAGCTCGGGTTCGGCGCGGAAGAAATCGACCTGATCGTCCGGCGGGTCACCGCCAATCCCGAGCTGTGGCTCCGCTTCATGTCGCGCGAGGAGCTCGGCCTCGCCGAGGAGACCTTCGATCCGCCCGTGCGCATCGCAGCCGTCACGGGCTTCGCGTACCTGACCGGCGCGCTCATCACGCTCGTGCCCTACTTCCTCCACCCCGCGCCACCGCGCACCTTCGCGGCCGCCGCCGCGCTGTCGGTCGCCACGCTGCTCGTCACCGGCGCCGCCAAGACGTGGCTCACCAAGGAGAACCCGGTAGCCGCGAGCCTGGAGCTCGCCGGCCTCGGCGTGCTCGCCTGCGTCGTCGGTTTCGTGCTCGGCCGCCTGGTGGGCGTCGCGGTGTAGTGGCCGCGGACGGTGCAAGCGGCGTGCGGTCCGTCGCGCTCCTTACGCCGACGCCGTGACGCCGATCCGCGGGCACCACTCGGCCACGGGGCAGACGCTGCAGCGGGGCTTCCGCGCCACGCACACGCGGCGGCCGTGGTGGATCAGGCGGTGTGCGAACCGCGTCCACTCCTTCGGCGGCAACAGCTCGCGCAGGTTGGCCTCGATCTTGTCGGGGTCGTCGTTCGTCGTGAGCCCGAGCCGACCGGCCAGGCGCCGCACGTGCGTGTCGACGAAGATGGCCGGCTGGCCGAAGGCGGTGCCGAGGACGACGTTCGCGGTCTTCCGCCCCACCCCGGGGAGCGCGCAGAGCTCCTCCATCGTCTGCGGCACCCGTCCTTCGTGCCGCTCGACGAGGATGCGCGCCACCGCCTGGAGCGCCTTCGCCTTCTGGCGAAAGAACCCGGTCGGCTTGACGATCGCCTCGAGCGCATCCCCGGGCGCGGCGGCCAGCTCTTGCGGGCCCGGATACTCGGCGAACAGACGCGGCGTCACCTGGTTCACCATCGCGTCGGTGCACTGCGCCGAGAGGATGGTCGCCACCAGCAGCTGCCACGGGTTCTGGTAGTGGAGCGCGCACCACGCGTCCGGATAGGCGCGTGCCAGGCGGCGCGCGATCTGGCGAGCCCGCGCGCGACGCCTCTCCCGGCTCTCGCGTGCGACGTTCAGTCGGGGAGACGGCTTGGCGGCGGGCTTCCGGGACGGTCGCGGCGACTTCAGCGCCACCGCCGGCGGCCCTCTTCCACCACCGCGGCATAGCTCTCCGCAGCGGCGCGCGCGGCCTCGGGCGTCCAGCCGAGCGGTCCCGCCATCAACGCGGCCACCTCCCCGGCCGCCTTGACGCCCTCGCTCTCCTCGCGCAGCGAGATCTGCGTGCGGCGGCGGAGCACGTCCTCGACGGTCAGCGCGCCCTCGCGCTCGACGGCCTCGAGCACCTCGGCGCGCGGGTCGGGAAGCGTCGGGACGATCGGGTCGGCGAGCCGGCGGTCGGCCGCGACGAGATGCAGCACCTCGCCCGCTCGGCTGCCGTAGCGGTCGGCCAGGTGGCCGATCACCGGGGGCGCAAGCCCGTTGCCGTCGCGCGACAGGACCGCCGCCGCCACCGAGTCCGGCGGCGCCGCCCCGCCCGGCAGCGGCACTGTGCCCGTCCGGCAGCGGCCGAAGCGGCGCTGGTCGCCGCCCCGGCGGAGCGCGTCGATCACGCGCTCGACGACCGCCGCCGCCACCAGCCGATGGGTCGTGAGCTTGCCGCCCGCGATCGAGATCAGACCCGAGGGCGAGGCGAAGATCTCCTCCTCGCGCGACACGCTGGAGGGCGCCACCGCGGCGCCGGCGGGCGGCGCGATCAGCGGCCGGAGCCCGGCGAAGGCGCTGGTCACATCCTCCCGCGAGAGACGGGCGGCCGGGAAATAGTGGTTCACCGTTTCCAGCAGGTAGGTGACGTCGGCCGCCTCGACGACGGGCGGGACGTCGGGACCGCCCTCGTGGTCGGTGTCGGTGGTGCCGACCAGCGTCTGCTCCTGCCACGGGATGACGAACATCACGCGGCCGTCCTTGACGGCGTGCAGCACGACCGCCGCCCGGTTGCCGACCCGCGCCCGGGGGACGAGGACGTGCACCCCCTTGGTCAGCCGCAGCCGCGCCGGCGCCGGTGCGTCGAGGGCCGCCACGGTGTCCACCCACGGGCCGGTCGCGTTGACGACGACGCGGGCCCGGACGCTCACCTCCCCGCCCCCGAGCCGGTCGACCAGCCGTGCGCCGGCGAGCCGGCCGTCCTCCTTGAGAAGCGCCGCCACGCGCGCGTACGACACCGCGACGGCGCCCTCGCGCCCCGCGGCGAGGATCGTCTCGAGGACGAGCCGCGCGTCGTCGGTGCGGCAGTCCCAGTAGCACCCGGCGCCCCGCAGACCCTCCGTCCGCAAGGCAGGCTCGGCCTTCCGTGTGGCGCGCGCCGAGAGCATGCGATGGCGATGGACGTTCCACAGGCCGGCCATGAGATCGTATGCCCAGAGCCCGGCAGCGAGCTTGAATCTCCCGACCGGACCGTCTTCGTACACCGGGAAGATGAACTCCTGCGGGCGCACGAGGTGCGGCGCGAGCCGCCGCAGCCGCTCGCGCTCGCGGCACGCCTCGAGGACCAGCCGGACATCGCCCTGCTCGAGGTACCGGAATCCTCCGTGGATCAGCTTCGAGGACCGGCTCGAGGTGCCCGAGGCGAAGTCCGCATGCTCGACGAGCGCCGTCCGGAGGCCGCGCATGGCGGCGTCGCGCGCGATCCCTGCGCCGTTGATGCCGCCGCCGATGACGAGGAGGTCGAAGGTCTCGCTGCCGAGCCGGGCGAGCGCCGCGCTGCGCGGGGTCACACGTGGATTCTACCGAGCCCCCGATCCCATGTCACGGCGCGTCACCGCCAGCTGCTGTCGCTCGGACAGCACCCCGCCGGAGCTCGACTCGAGATCGAATCTCCGCGCGCGCCGCGCGCGCGGCCGAGCGAAGCGAGCGGGGAGTGAGGACCCGGCGGGCTCCGCCCGACGGGGCGAGGGGCGGAGCCCCTCGCTGATCTAAAGCAGCGCGATCAGCCGCTCGGTCATCTGCTTCGTGGTCGCCTTGCCGCCGAGGTCGCGGGTCCGGGTCCGGCCCTCCGCCAGGAGGCGGTGGGCGGCGCGCTCGAGACGCTTCGCGGGACCCGCCTGGCCGATGTGCCGCAGGAGCATGATGCCCGAGAAGATCGCGGCGAGCGGGTTGGCCAGGCCCTTGCCCGCGATGTCCGGGGCGGTCCCGTGCACCGCCTCGAAGATCGCGCAGCGGTCGCCGATGTTCGCGCCCGGCACCAGGCCGAGGCCGCCGACGAGCCCCGCACACAGGTCCGAGACGATGTCGCCGTAGAGGTTCTCGAGCAGCAGCACGTCGAACTCCTGCGGCCGGAGCACGAGCTGCATGCAGGCATTGTCGACGATCAGCTCGTCGTAGTGGACGCGCCGATGGTGCTTCGCGATCTGCCGCGCGCAGGCGAGGAAGAGCCCATCGGAGAGCTTCATGATGTTCGCCTTGTGGATGGAGGTCACGCGCCGGCGGCGCTGGCGGCGGGCGAGCTCGAAGGCGTAGCGCGCGATGCGGCGCGAGGCGCGCGCGGTGATCACCTTGACGCTTTCCACCACGCCCGGGGCGATCTGGTGCTCGATCCCGGCGTAGACGTCCTCCGTGTTCTCGCGCACCACGATCAGGTCGACGCCCGAGAACGCAGAGCGCACGCCGGGAAGCGTCCGGATCGGCCGGACGTTGGCATAGAGATCGAACGTCTTGCGCAGCGCGACGTTCACGCTGCGATACCCGACTCGCCCGACCTGCGTCTCGAGCGGGCCCTTCAGGCCGACGCGCGTGCGGCGGATCGACCGGATGAGCGCGTCCGGGATCGGCGTCCCGGACTCGTCGAAGGCGGCCTTGCCCGCCTTCTGGACGTCCCACGCGATGCGGCCGCCTGCCGCCTCCATCACCTGCACCGCGGCGGCGATCACCTCGGGGCCGATGCCGTCCCCCGGAATGAGCGTCGCCGGCCGCACCCTCCCCGCCCCGCCGCGCGCCATCAGAGGATGCCGAGCACCTTGTGCAGCTGGGGCATGACGCGCACGTCGGGATGACGGCGGCTGGCGAGCGCGTGCAGGCGCTCGAGCGTCGCCGCGCTGATCGTGAGGTTCGTCCCGTCCGGCGGCGTGAGCGGGGTCAGGAAGAGCGGCACCGCCGGGTCGACGGCCGCGACCAGGCGCGCGCCATGCTCGACCTCCTCGGCGAGCGTGCCCTCGTCGACCGGCATCTTGACGTATATCGCTCGGCCGGCGGCGACCGCGGCGCCGAGACACGCCTCGTGCTCCTCCCAGCGCGCGCGCTCGCCCGTGTTGCTCGGGCATTTGAGGTCGAGGCTGACGATCGCCACGTGCGGCAGGAGCCGCTCGAGGCGCGCCGGCAGGATGCCCGCCGTCTCGAGCAGGACGGGCAGCTCGCCCGTGCGCATCCCGAGCCAGGCGGCCAGGAAGTCGGTCTGGGCGAGCGGCTCCCCGCCGGTCACGGCGAGCGCGGCCAGCGGCGGCGCCGCGGCGACGAGGGCCTGGACTTCGGCCTCGAGCTCGACGGGCGTGAAGGGGTTCGCTCGCCGCCGCTCCCCGTCGGGACCGAGGATGCGGCACTCCGGGACGGGGACGAGGCTCCCGGGGGTGTCGCAGTAACGGCAGCGCAGCGGGCAGCCCCCCAGGCGGACGAAGAGATGGCGCCGCCCCGCATGCAGGCCCTCGCCCTGGAAGGAGACGAACATCTCCGAGACGTTCCCCTCGCCACCCCGCATGCGGCGGCCATTTAGCACGTGGCACGCAGAGTCACCACCACGTCGGCGACGTTCGTGCCCGTCGGTCCCGTGCGCACGAGATCGCCGGCGGCGTCGAGCAGCGGATGGCTGTCCGTGCGGGCCAGCGCGGCCGCGGGGTCGAGACCGCGCGCTCGCGCGCGCCCGGCCGTCTCGCCGTCGACGCAGGCGCCCGCGGCGTCGGTCGGGCCGTCGACGCCGTCGGTGCCGGCCGCGAGCAGGACGGCGGGCTCGCCGGCGAGTGCGATGGCCGCGGCGAGCGCGAGCTGCTGGCAGCGCCCGCCGCGGCCATCCGGCACGACGCGAACCGTGGTCTCCCCGCCCGCGACGATCGCCTGCGGCCGGTCGCGGGGCGAGGCGGCGAGCCGAGCGGCGATGGCGCGCCCGGCACTGGCCGCGTCGCCGCTGAGCGCCGCCGGGAAGACGGTCGTCGCGTAGCCGTGCAGCTCCGCCGCGCGCGCGGCCGCCCCGAGCGCGTCGCGGTTGCCGCCGACCAGGAGCAGCCGTGTCCGCGCGCAAACGGGCTCCCCGGGCTTGACGGTTTCCGGCACGCGGCCCGCGAGGCCGCGCTCCAGGTGCCGCTGGACGGCGGCCGGCACGTCCTCGGGTGCGAGGAAGCGGGCGACCACGCGGGCCGCGTCGGCGAACGTGGTCGGATCCGGCACCGTCGGCCCCGAGCCGATGGTCGCCGGGTCGTCGCCGACCACGTCGGAGAGAACGAGGGTCCAGACGCCCGCCGCGCCGGCGGCGGCGCGCAGGAGACCCCCGCCCTTCACCTGCGAGCAGTGCTTGCGGACGGTGTTCAGCGCCTCGATGTCCGCGCCCGCGAGGAGGAGCCCGCGCGTCACCTCCTGCTTGTCGCAAAGGTCGAGGCCGGGCGCGGGCGCGACCAGCAACGCCGACGCGCCGCCCGCGAGCACGACGAGGACGACTGTCGAGCGGTCGGCTGTAGCGACCACCTCCAGGAGCCGTCGCGTCGCCGCCTCGCCCGTCGCGTCCGGCACGGGATGCGCTCCGGCGGCGACCGTGACACCGCCGATGGGCGACAGGTCGCTCCCGTGGGGTACGATCACGATCCCACCGTGCAGCGCCTGTCCCGCCGCACGCGCCACCGCCTCGGCCATGCTCCGCGCCGCCTTGCCCGCGCCGACCACAAGCACCGGCCCCGCATGGCGCGCCGTCACGGCCGCCCCCGGTGCACCGAGGCACAGCGTGTCGTCGACGCGGCGCAGACGCGCGCTGACGAGCCGCCCGGGATGCACCGCCTCGACCGCCGCGCGCCAGCACTCGAGTGCGTCCCGGCGCATCTCGGCAAGCGTCATGGCGGCTGGCCTCGCCGCCCGCTTCTGGACCTCCCCCGGGCCCGCCGCCTATAAGGCTCTACCATGTCGTCGACCGGCGAATTCGAGGGCGCCGCGGTGCTCGAGGGGTTCCCCAACACCTGGAAGCGCGTCATGACGGACCCACGCGGCTTCTTCGCGGACATGCCCGAGGTGGGGGGCCTCCAGGCCCCGCTCGCCTTCCTCGGCGTGTCGGCGGTGATCAGCGCGGCCGGCCACCTCGTCATGGGCTGGGGTCTCGGCGGCTTCCTCCGGATCGTCCTCTGGCAGGTGCTCGGCGCCTTCGTGTCGGCGGCGCTCTATGTACTCGTCGCCCAGCACCTCTTCGGCGGGCGCGCCGGCTTCGAGGCGACCTTTCGCGTGGTGGCGTACGCGGCCGCGCCGATGGTGCTGTCCTGGTTGCCGTGGCGGCTCGGCGTGCTGGCCGTCCTCTACGGCGCCTACCTGACGATCATCGGGCTCGAGCGCGTGCACGCATTCGACGCCACGCGGGCCGTGCTGACGGTCGTGATCGGGCTCGGCGCGACCTGGCTCCTGTTCGCCGCACGCCGCCGCGGCCCGTTCCTGCCGTGAGCTACGAGGTCTCCTCGTCGGTGTCGCCGGTGGTGAGGCGCCGGTAGGTGCGGTCCTCCTCGAACCGCTTGTTGAGCCGGGCCTCCTTCTCGCGCTCCGCCTGGCAGTTGATGCAGAGCCGGGTGAAGGGCAGCGCCTCGAGGCGCCCCTCGGCGATGTCCGACTCGCAGCTCTCACACATGCCGTAGGAGCCTTCGTCGACCCGCGCGAGCGCCTCGTCGATCGCCTGGAGCTTCTCGCGCTCGCGGTCGGTCAGGATGAAGTTGATCTCCCGGTCGCGCGCGTCGCTCGCGAGGTCGTACGTGTCCATGCCCTCGTCCTTGCTCTGCTCGCGTCCTTCGTGCAGCTCGGCCTGCACGTTGCGGAGGAGCTGAGCGCGCATCTCCTGCAGCGTGTCGCGGGCTTTCTTGAGGAATGCCTTGCGCATGAAGCCTCCCGGAAAGGCGCGGCACTCTAAAGTGTCGCCTGGGACGTGTCAACGGCGGTCCCGGGCCTCGACTCGATGATCTCGCCGATGAGGTCGTACGTTTCTGCACCGACGATCCGCGCCCGCACGAGATCGCCCGCCTGCGCGCGGCCTCTCAGGTACGTGCGCCCGTCGATCTCGGGCGCCTGACCGCGCGTTCTCCCCACGAGACGGCCGCGCGTATCCCGGCCCTCGACGAGAACCTCGATGGTGCGCCCGCGGTGGGCAGCTGCACGACGTCGCGCCACGCTCGCCTGGACCGCCATCACGCGTTCCCAGCGCTCGGCCTTCACGGCCTCGGGCACCTGGCCGGACAGCGCGGCCGCAGGCGTGTTCTCCTCCCGCGAGTAGCGGAAGACGCCCACGTGGTCGAACTCCGCCTCCGCGAGGAAGGCGCACAGCTCGGCCAGGTCGTCCTCCGTCTCGCCGGGAAAGCCGACGATGAACGAGGTGCGGAGCGCGATCGCAGGCACCGCGCGCCGGATGCGGGCGATCAGGCCGCGGATGGCGGCGCCGCTGCGCTCGCGGCGCATGGCACGCAGCAGCCGGTCGGAGATGTGCTGGAGCGGCATGTCGAGGTACGTGCAGACCGCCGGCTCGTCGGCGATGACCTCGAGGAGCTCGTCGGTGACCGACGCGGGGTAGGCATAGAGCAGCCGGAGCCAGCGCACCTCGGGCACGCGCACGGCGAGCGCACGGAGGAGCCGCGCGAGCGACGCGTCGCCCGCGAGGTCGCGGCCGTAGGCGGTCAGATCCTGGCCGATGAGGCAGATCTCGACCGTCCCCTCGGCGGCGAGGCTCGCCGCCTCGGCGAGGAGGTCGTCCATCGGGCGGCTCTCGTGCCGGCCCCGGATCTTCGGGATGATGCAGAAGCTGCACGCGTGGTCGCAGCCCTCGGAGACCTTCACGTAGGCCGTCCACCACGCCCCCGTCCGCACGCGCGCCGCGCGCGCGTGGGTGGGAAGCACGTGCTGGGCGCCGCGATAGACGATCGGCGCGGGTGCGGGCGGCGCCTCGATCGCGTCGGCGATGCGCAGGAGATCGCCCGTGCCGACGAACACGTCGACCTCGGGAAGCGCCGTCTCGAGGTCGTCGGCGTAGCGCTGGGCGAGACAGCCCGTCACCACCAGGCGCCGACCGGGGCGGGCAGCCTTCACCGCGGCCAGGTCGAGGATCGCGTCGATCGACTCCTCCTTGGCGGGCGTGATGAAGGCGCAGGTGTTGACCACGAGCACGTCGGCGGCCTCGGGGTCGGACACCATCTCGTAGCCGCGGCGGGCGAGCACGCCGAGCATGATCTCGCTGTCCACCTGGTTCTTCGGGCAGCCGAGGGTCAGGAGGTGCACGCGGCGGGACGTCATCGTCAGTCGCGGAAGTTCACGAACTGCATCGCGACGCCGAGGTCCTCGGCGCGCAGCCGCTGGACGACCGCCTGGAGGTCGTCCTTCTTCTTGCCGCTGACCCGCACCTGGTCGCCCTGGATCGCCACCTGGAGCTTCGTCTTCATGTCCTTCACCAGCTTCACGATGTCGCGCGCCTTCTCGACGGGGATGCCCTGCTGGAGATCGAGCTTCTGCTTGGCCGTGCCAGCCGGACCGGGCTCGATGGGCCCGGCCAGCAGCGCCTTCAGCGGCACCTGGCGGCGGGCGAGCTTCTCGCGCAGGATGTCGCCGAGCGCACGCAGCTTGAAGTCGTCGGCGGTGTGCAGGTGGATGGCGTTCTCCTCGCGCCGGACCTCGGTCTTCGCGCCCTTGAAGTCGAAGCGCTGGCCGATCTCGCGCAGCGTCTGGTTGATCGCGTTGTCGACCTCCTGCAGATCGACGCGGCACACGACGTCGAAGGACGGCATCCCGGCCGGCGTCAATAGGCAGGGGGACGGACCACGTCAACCCCGGGCGGTGGTGTGAACCGGAAGACATCGGCGCCGAGCGAGACGTTCCGCCGCTCGTCGGTGAGCGCGAGCCGCGTCGTCGTGCCGAGCGGGTCCGTGATGCGGGCCTCCTCGATGGCCGCGTCCCGCTTGCGCACGACGAGGACGAGCGTACCGACGCCGCGGTCCTCGCGCGGGACGAGACGGACCACCCAGTGGTCGCCCGCGCTCGACTCCAGCGTCGGCGTGAAGTCGCGGTCGACGTGCCCGATCCCGGCGAGGAAGGTGACGGGGGTCGTCGCCTGGAACGCCTCGCGGAGCGGGGCCTTCAGCACCTGCTTCTCCTCGGGCTGGTAGATCCAGAGCGTCTCGCCGTCGCTCACGATGGTCTGCCGGTCGGGACCCGCGTAGTCCCAGCGCATGCGGTTCGGCTTCTCGAAGCTGACCGTGCCGCTCGACGTGAGCTTCCCGGCCAGGGTCGGCGACTCGACCTCCTGGCTGAACTTCGCGACCAGCGTGCGCGTCGACTCGTAGCGCTGCTGGAGCATGCGGAGTGCCTCGGCGAGCTCGTCGGCACGGGCCAGCGCCGGGAGGGCCGCCGCGGCCGCCAGGTAGACGAGCACACGTCGCATGGCCGCCCGCCTATCCTTCCGCGGGCCGAGGTGCAATCGCACGATCGACGGCCATCACTCCGAGCCCGCCGAGCGTCGTCGCGCCGAGGAGCGCGAACATCCCCCGGTATCCCACACCCTCCGCCAGCGCGCCGCAGACGGGAGTCCCCAGCACGGCGCCGAGGTCCGACGCTGCCGTGAGCAGGCTCACCGCGGTGCCGGCCAGCCGCGCCGGCGCGCGCTCGATGGCGAGCGCGTTGAGCACGGGGAAGAGCGACCCGTGGCCCGCGCCGCAGACGATCCCCGCGAGCACGAGGACGCCCGGGCGCGGCAGCAAGCAGAGGAGCCCGAGCCCTGCACCGATGCACGCGAAGGCCGGGATGGCCACCCGGTGCGGCTCGACGCGGTCGAGGAGGCGACGGCCGACCAGGCGCAGCACGATCGAGGTGGTGGCATAGGCGGCAAAGAAGGGCGCGGCCCGTGCGAGGCCGAGATCCCGCGTGAAGGGGGCGACGAAGAAGAACGCGGCGTTGACGCCCATGCCGAACACGACCGTGGCGAGCAGCACCCGGGCGAGCGCGCCGTCGGCGAGGGCCCGCCATCGGCCGGTTGCGCCGCCTGCGGCAGAGGTGGCCGGAGGTACGGGCACGGCCAGGGTCAACGAGAACGAGAGGAGGGCGAAACCGGCAGCCGTGAGGAAGAAGGCGCTGAACCCGGCACGGGCGATGACCACCTCGCCGAGCGACGGGCCGAGGCCGTTGGTGAGCATGCCCGCCGCGCCGAAGACGGCGATGCCCTCCGCCCGCCGCCCCGGCGGCACGAGGTCGGCGGCATACGTGAAGTAGCTGGCGAAGAGCGCCCCCCAGAGGACGCAGTGCACGACGGTGGCGGCGAGGAGCCAGGGCCCGAGCCGACCGAGTGCCAGAAAGGGCAGGAACGAGGCGGCGTTGAGACCGTTCGCCCAGAGCAGCACGCGGCGCCGCCCGAAGCGGTCGAGCGCCAGGCCGACGAGCGGCCGCGCCGCCACGCTCGCCGCCTCGCCGGCGCCGAGCAGGAGCCCGATCGCGACGCTGCTGCCGCCCAGCCGGCGCACGAAGAGCGGGAAGAGGAGGAACATCGCGAGGCTCATGCCCCCGGTCACGTGAATGGCGCACGCGATCCAGAAGGCGCGGGTGTAGAGCGGCGACGTCAATCCTCGAGGCGGCGAGCGATCACCTCGCGCGGCCGCGCGCCGGAGGCCGGCGAGACCACGCCCTCGCGCTCCATGCGCTCGACCATGCGAGCGGCGCGGTTGTAGCCGACGCGGAGCCGCCGCTGGAGCCAGGAGATCGACGCCTGCCGGTGCTCGGTCACGAGCCGCACGGCCAGGTCGTACATCTCGTCCGAGAGGTCCTCGTCCTCGCTCTCGTCGCCCTCGTCCTCGTCGCTCTCGAGGAGCTCCATCTCGTAGCGCGGCTGCTCCTGCCGCTTGATGAAGTCCACCACCCGGTGGACGTCGGTGTCGGAGACGAAGGCGCCATGCAGGCGCTGGACGCGCGCCGTGCCGGGCGGCAGGAAGAGCAGGTCCCCCTCGCCGAGCAGGCGCTCGGCGCCGCTCGCGTCGAGGATGGTGCGCGAGTCGATGCGCGAGGTCACCTGGAAGGAGATGCGGGCCGGGAAGTTCGCCTTGATGAGACCGGTGATGACGTCGACCGACGGGCGCTGCGTGGCGAGGATCAGGTGGACGCCTGCGGCCCGCGCCTTCTGGGCGAGGCGCGTGATCGACTCCTCGATCTCGCGTCCGACGGTCATCATGAGGTCGGCGAGCTCGTCGATGATGATGACGATGCGGGGCAGGTGTCGATGCACGAGCGCACCGTCCTCGGCCGGCTCCTCCGGCGCCGGCTCCGCGGGCGGCGCGTGCGCCAAGAGACGGTTGTAGCTGTCGATGTTGCGCACGCCCTTGTCGTGGAGCAGGCGGTAGCGCGTGTCCATCTCGCGGATGGTGTTGTTGAGCGCCGCGGCCGCCTTCTTCGGATCGGTCACCACGGGCACGAGGAGGTGCGGGATGTCCTCGTAGGTGGAGAGCTCGAGCATCTTCGGGTCGATCATGATGAAGCGGACATCACGAGGGGTCGCTTTGTACAGGATGCTCATGACCATGGCGTTCATCGAGACCGACTTGCCGGTGCCGGTGGCGCCCGCCACCAGGAGGTGCGGCATGCGGGCGAGGTCGGCCACCACCACGTTGCCGGTGGTGTCCTTCCCGAAGGCGAGCGCCAGCTTCGAGTCGGCGCGCCGGTAGTCGTCGGTCGCCAGGAGCTCGCGGATGAAGACCTTCTCGCGCGAGGGGTTCGAGACCTCGATGCCGACCACCGGCTTGCCCGGGATCGGCGCCAGCACGCGCACCGAGAGCGCCCGCAGCGCCATCGAGAGATCGTCGGCCAGGTTGACGATGCGGTTCACCTTCACGCCCGGCGCCGGCTCGAACTCGAAGGTCGTGATCACCGGTCCGGGACGCACGGCGACGACCTTGCCGATGACGCTGAAGTCCGCGAGCTTCGTCTCGAGGATGCGGGAGCTCGCGAGCAACGCGGCCTCGTCGAGCGGCTGTACGGTCCTGACCGGCTGATCGAGCAGCCCGAGCGTCGGCAGCCGGTAGCTGTCGGGCGTGAAGAGCTCCTCCTGGGTCTCGGCGCGCCGCCGCCTCGGGCCGGCGGCCTCCGGCTTCGGCTCGGGCTCGCGGATGATCGGCGGCGGGGCGTCGCCGAGGGCCGCCGCGTCCTCGATCGCATCGTCCAGCAGGATGGGCCTGCGGCTCCGTGGCGCCAGCTCTCGTGGCGCACGCATGCCGAGACCCGCCGCCACGAGACGCCTGCCCGCCGCGGCGAGCTGCCGCGCGAGCCGGGAGGCGACGGCGATCGCCGACACGCCGGTGGCCAGCATGAGCGCCACGACCAGCAGACCCGTGAGCGCGAGGTACGCCCCCGGCCCGCCGACGAGCTCGCGCAGCGCGGTGGCAACGAAGCCGCCGAGCCACCCCCCGCCGCGCACGATCGCGCGCCCCTGGGTGACGAGGCCGACCAGGGCCGCGAGCGTGACGACGAGGAGCCCGGCGCCCGCGAGCCTGAGCCCGCCCAGGTCCTCGGCCCCCGGCCGCAGGAGCGCGACGGTGACGTAGCCGAGATAGAAGGGGAACAGGTAGGCCGCGAAGCCGAGCGCGTGCAGGGCCGTGTCGGCGATCGCGTGCCCCACCGGGCCGCCGAGGTTGGCGTGCGGCGCGTCGGGCGCGTAGGAGAGGAGGCTGAGCGCGAGGAAGACGGCGAGCGCACCGCCCGAGATCGCCTCCGCCTCGCGGATCAGAAGGCCGCTCGACCCGGCCGACGGACGCCGGCTCGGCACGCTAGCGGGCCTCCCCGACCGTGCCCTGCCCCATCGTCACCGCCCCACCCTTCCCCGGCAGGGGCCTTTTCTATTACATCTCCATGACGAAGGGGAGGATCACGGGACGGCGGTCGAAACGCTTGAAGTACCGCCGGAGCGCCTTGCGGACCTCCTCCTTCACCTCGGCGGGGTCGGTCCGCGACTCGGGGTTGATCGCTGCCAGCGCGTCCAGGACCACCCCCCGTGCCCGCTCGAGGATCTCGGGGCTCGCCTCCTCGGTCACGACCCCGCGCGAGATGAGGTCGGGCCCGGCGACGATCTCGCCCGACTGCTGCGCGATCGCCAGGACGGCGAGCACGAGGCCGTCCTCGGAGAGATGGCGCCGGTCGCGCAGGACCTCGTCCTCGACGTCGCCGATCCCCTTGCCGTCGACGAAGACGCGCCCCGCGGTCACCCGCTCGCGGCGGCGCGCGACGCCCGCCGCGTCGAGCTCCAGCACGTCGCCGTCCTCGAGCAGGTGGCACGATTCGGGAGGGATGCCCACCTCCTCGGCCAGCCGAACGTGACGGACGAGGTGGCGGTACTCGCCGTGCACGGGGATGAAGTGGCGCGGCCGGACGAGGTTCAGGACGAGCTTCAGCTCCTCCTGCGAGGCATGGCCCGAGACGTGCACCGCGGCCGTGCGACCGTAGTGCACGACGGCGCCGCGCCGGTAGAGATGGTTCACGAGGCTCGAGATCGCGCGCTCGTTGCCCGGGATGATGCGCGAGGAGAGGATCACCGTGTCCCCGGGCTCCAGCGTCACCTGCTTGTGGGCGTCCATCGCGATCCGCACCAGGGCGGATGCCGCCTCGGCCTGGCTGCCGGCGGTGATGATCACCACCCGATGGCGCGGCAGGTCGCGGGCGCTGCCGGTGTCGACGAGCGTCCCGTCGGGGATCGCGAGGTGCCCGAGGTCGCGCGCGATGGCGGTGTGCACGCCGAGGCTGCGGCCGACGAACGCGACGCGCCGGCCGAAGCGGACCGCCAGGTCGATCACCTGCTGCATGCGATGGATGTGCGAGGAGAAGGTCGTCACCAGGATGCGGCCGGTCGCCTGGCGGAAGATCGTGTCGAACTCCGTGCCGACCGACCGTTCCGACGGCGTCACGCCGGCGTGCTCGACGTTGGTCGAGTCGGAGAGCAGGAGCAGCGCGCCCTCGGCGCCGAGCTCGCCGAGTCGGACGAGGTCGGGCAGCCGCCCGTCGAGCGGGGTCTGATCGAGCTTGAAGTCTCCCGTGTGGACGACGGTGCCGACCGGCGTGCGGATCGCGAGCCCGACCGAGTCCGGGATGGAGTGGGTCATCGCGATGGGTTCGACCGCGAAGGGGCCGACGCGGCAGGGCTCGACGTCGTAGAGGAGCAGCGGGGCCGAGAGGCCGCGCTCGCCGAGCCGCTCGCGGACGAAGCCCAGGGTGAGCCTCGTGCCGTAGACGGGGACCGGCCGCTCGCCGAGCACGTACGGCAGCGCGCCGATGTGGTCCTCGTGCCCGTGGGTCAGGAAGATCGCCTGGAACCGTTCGCCGAGGCCGCGGATGTACGTGATGTCCGGGATCGCGACGTCGATGCCGAGCATCCGCTCGTCCGGGAACATGACGCCGCAGTCGACGGCAATCGCCGCGTCCCCGTACTCGAGGACGAGCAGGTTGAGGCCGATCTCGCCGAGGCCGCCGAGCGGGATGACCCGCAGCGGCGTACCCGCGCCGTTCCCCCCCTTCACGTCGCCTCCGCGACGCGGCGCCCGGTCTCGAGCCCCGCCGGGGCGGGGAGATGCTCGAGCATGAAGCTCCGTACGCGCCGGATGAGCTCGTCGCGGTCCACACCCGCCGCCGGGATCGGACGGCCCACGACGACCTCGATGTCGCCCGCGGCCACCCGCCAGGCGCGTCTCGGCAGGACCTTGTCGCTGTCACGCACGACCATGGGGACGATCGGGACTCCGGTGTCGAGCGCCATCATGAAGCCGCCCTTCTTGAACCGCAAAAGCGTGTCGCGGGGCGTGGCACGGGTACCCTCGGGGAAGATCATGACCGAGATGCCCTCGCGCATCCGCAGCTCGGCCGCACGCAGGCTCCGGACCGCCTGCGTGCTGTCGCTCCGGTCGATGATGATGTGGCCGGATCGCCTGAGCGCCCAGCCGAACACCGGGACGCGCGTCAGCTCGACCTTGGCCACCCAGCGGAGCTGGTACTCCGGCAGCGCAGCGATCACCGCGAGGACGTCGAACTGGCTGCGGTGGTTCGACATGAAGACGTAGGGCGTCTGCGGGTCGAGCGGGGCGAGCCGCCGCGTTCGCACGCGCACGCCGCAGGCCAGGAGGTTGATCCGGACCCAGAGCCGGCAGAGTCGATACGCTGCCCGCTCGTCGAACAGGGCGACGGCGACCACGCTCAGCGCACAGACGACCGTGTTGAGCCCGACGCAGATCAGCTTGAGGATCGAAACCAGGATCACGACCCGTTTCTCACCCCGCCGCCGCGAACCCCTCCCGGCCTGGATCGCCGCCGCAACTAGCGTACATCCGAACATACCGGGGCGCAGCCGCGCAAGTCAACGTGGAGAAGGAGCGCTGTGTGCGCGGCTTGCCGTGGTAGCTTCCGGAAGCTACCGTGGGCACATGCGCGCGGTCGGGCTGAAGGTGCTCAAAAACAAGCTGAGCGAGTACGTACGCCTCGCTGCCCGGGGGGAGACCGTGCTGGTCACGGACCGCGACCGGGTGGTGGCCGAGCTGGGTCCGCCGCGAGAGGGCCGGGCCCCGAGGCTCGCCGACGCCCAGCTCGCCGAGATGATGCGGAAGGGGATCCTCGCCCCGCCACTCGTGTCGCGCGAGACCCCATTGCCTCCCCGGAAGCCGATCGCGCCTCTCGCCGAGCTCCTGCGCGAGCTCGACCAGGATCGCGCGGACCGGTGATCTACGTCGACACCTCCGTGGTGCTGGCGGAGCTTCTCGCCGAGGATCGCTCGCCACCGGCGCGGCTCTGGGAGTCCGACCTCGTGTCGAGCCGACTGCTCGAGTACGAGCTCTGGACCCGGGTGCACGCGCGTAAGCTGACGTCCACCCACGGCGACGCGGCGCGCGCGATCGTGGCGAGGATCGCGTTGCTCGACCTCTCGCCGCTCGTCCTCGGACGGGCGCTCGACCCGTTTCCCGTCGCGGTCCGCACGCTCGACGCCTTCCATCTGGCGTCGATGGACTATCTCCGAGGGGGCGGTCAAACCGTCGTGCTCGCAAGCTATGACGACCGTCTCGTCCGCGCCGCCAGCGCGCTCGACTTCCCGCTCTTCGAGTGAGAGGGGGGCGGCGGCACGTGGCGTCCGACGTTCGGACAGCGCCACACTCGACCAACAATTGCGAGCGCCACGTTGACTTCGCCCGCCGCGCGCGACTATCGTCCGCGACGGGGAGGACGCGGTCATGTCGGTGAACCGAGTGATGCTGATCGGCAACCTGGGGAAGGATCCCGAGGTGCGCTTCACACCGAGTGGACGCGCGGTCGCGCGCTTCCCGCTCGCCACGAGCGAGGTGTGGAACGACCAGGAGGGCCAGCGCCAGGAGCGGACGGACTGGCACAACGTGGTCGTCTGGGGAAAGCAGGCCGAGTCCTGCGGCCAGTACCTCGCCAAGGGCCGCCAGGTCTACGTCGAGGGGTCGATCCGCACCCGCCAGTACGACGACAAGGACGGCAACCGCCGCTACATCACCGAGATCATCGCGCAGCGGGTGCAGTTCCTCGGCGGCGGGCGCGGAGCCGACACGCCGCGCGGGCTTCCCGAGGAGCCGCCCCCCGGTCCGCCGAGCGCCACCGACGACGACGTCCCGTTCTGAACGGGCGCGAGCCGCTCAGTCCGCCAGCCAGCGCACGGGCTTGCCGTGGAAGCCCGAGATCGCGATCAGGCGATCCTCGCCCGCGGGCCACGTCTTGAGCCGCACCTCCGCCCCCTCCGCGCCGGGCTCCATGCGCAGCCAGGCGAGCGGCGCATCCCGGGTGGCGCGCCGTCCCGCCTCCTCCACCTCCCCGACGAAGCGCTCCCGCTCGTCATCGGCCAGGTACTGCATGAAGATCGAGTGGAACACGACCGACGCCACGGCGTGGACGGGACGCTGGAGCGCGGCCGCCGTCCAGCCCGCGGCGCTCGCCGCCTCGATCACGACCGGCACGCGTCGCGCCAGGGCGATCGCGCCGCGCAGCAGGGCGATACGCTCGAGCTGGTCCGCCCACACGTAGGACAGGAGCGTGCGCTCTCCTTCGGGCGACGCGGGATCGATCGGATGCCGGTCGCAGCCGCGGCGCGTCGCGATCCGGATGGGAACGTCGAGGGGAGGAAGCCGCGCCTCGAACGTCTCGACGAGCCGTACGGGCGAGTCGGGATCGCCCCACGCCGTTCCACGGCATTCGTAGCGGTAGAGGTCCCAGCGCAGATTGAGTCCGGCGCTCGCTCCGACCTCGAGCAGCCGCAGGGGGAGTCCGGTTCGGGCGACGAGGAGGAAGCCGCCGAGCAGCGCGGACGACCTGCCAACCTCGTTGGTCTGGACCGGGCGCTCGAGGAGCATCCCGAGCGCACGAGCGTGCCGCTCCACCGCCGTCCGGAAGACCGGCCAGGCGGCCTCGGCGTCGGCACGGCCTCCGACCGACGGGTAATAGGGTGCCAGCTCCGGCACCTGGCCCTCCAGCACGAGCCGGTGCATGGAGCCCATCAGCCGGAGCGCCAGCGCCGAGCCCGGCGAATCGGACTCGTGGCCACGGAGCAGCTCCCGGACCGGGCCGCCGGCCGCCACGTCCGTGGCCGCATGCTCGAGCAGCCGCGCGTACAGCGGCGAGCCCAGCCGATCACACCAGCCCGCCTGCAGGCGAAGGAGGTCGGCTACCACCGCCCCTCCTCGGCCATGCTCGTGTAGCGTCCCCGGCCGATCACCACGTGGTCGAGCACCCGGATGCCGACGAGCTCCCCCACCTGCCGCAGACGCTGGGTGATGGCAGCGTCCTCGGCCGACGGCGTGGGATCGCCGCTCGGGTGATTGTGGACCAGGATGAGCGCCGCGGCGGCGGCACGGATGGCGGGGCAGAAGACCTCGCGCGGATGGACGAGGGCCGCGGTCAGCGATCCCTCCGAGACGTGCACCTCCGCCTGGACGCGGTTCTTGCCGTCGAGGAGGAGGACGTAGAACACCTCGCGTTCGAGCTGCGGGAGGCGCCCGCGGAAGTGGCCGTAGACCGCCGCCGCGTCGCGCACCGGGCCGCCGGCGGTGAGCGGCAGGGCCGCGCCCCGCCGGCCGAGCTCGAGCGCCGCGCGCACCAGCGCGGCCCGTCTCGGCCAGAGGCCGCCGAGCGCGGCGTACGCGGCGCGATCGAGACGGTCGAGCCGCTCGACCCCGCCCGCGGCGCCGATCATCCGCTCCGCGAGCGACACGGCGGCCGGCGTCGCCGCGCCGCCGTCGAGCACGAGGCCGAGGAGCTCCGCGTCCGAGCACGCGGACGCGCCGGCCGCGAGGACTCGCTCGCGCACGCCGAGCAGCCGCAGCCGGCGCCCGGTCGGCGCCGCGGAGTCGGAGACGGTGTCCACCTCGACGCCTCGATAGCGGTCGCGCGCGGCCGACGCGATACCTAGACCGAGCCGTTGCGCGAGCCACGCCTCACGCCCGCAGGAGAAGCACCTTCAGGTACTCGCCCTCGGCATGCGCGAGCGCGGTCGGGTGGTCCGGCGGGTGTCCCCACTCGGCGACGACCTGGACCGCCCGGCCCGCGTCCGCGGCCGCGGCGCTCACGACCTCGCGGAAGGCCGCGCGCGGGAGATGCTGCGAGCAGGACGACGTCACCAGCCACCCGCCGGGGACGAGGCGGCGGAACGCCTGCAGGTTGACGTCCTTGTAGCCGCGGAGCCCCGGAACGAGGTCGCGCCGGCGGCGCACGAAGGCAGGCGGGTCGAGGACGATCAGCTCGTAGCGGTCCTCGCCGGCGCGCAGGAAGTCGAAGACGTCGGCGACGACGAAGCGGCCGGCCGCCGGGGCGAGGCCGTTCTCCGCCCAGGCGGCCTCGCCGAGCTCGAGCGCGGGCCGCGAGGTGTCGACCGACACGACCTCCCGCGCCCCCGCCCGGGCCGCGACGATCGCGAAGGCGCCGCTGTAGGCGAAGGCGTTCAGCACGCGCCGGCCCGCGGCAAGCGCGCCGACTCGGCGGCGCGTCTCGCGCTGGTCGAGGTAGAAGCCCGTCTTCTGCCCGTGGTGCACGTCGACCACGAAGCGGGCGCCGTCCTCCTCGATCGTGAGGCGCAGGGGGGGCGCGTCGCCGGCGAGGACGCCCCGTGCGCCGGGAATGCCCTCCTCGGTCCGCACCGCGCCCTCGCTGCGCTCGAAGACGCCCCGCGGGTGAAGGCGCTCCTCGAGCGTCGAGACGACGGCCGGCGCCAGGCGCGCGGCGCCCGCGGTGAGAAACTGGCAGACGACGAAGTCGCCGTACCGGTCGACCACGATACCCGGCAGGCGGTCGCCCTCGCCGTTCGCCACCCGATACGTGTCGAGGCCGGGGCCGAGCAGCTGCTCCCGGAGCGCGAGCGCCTGGTCCAGGCGGCGGTGGACGAGCGCGGCCTCGACTGGCTCGTCGTCGGTGGTGAGGACGCGGACGGCGATCGGCGTCCGCGGGTTGCAGTAGCCGGCGGCGAGGAAGCGGCCGTTCGCCGCCACCACGCGCACGGCCTCTCCGGGCTCCGCGCCCTCGAGTCCCGCGGCGATCGCACCCGAGAAGATCCACGGGTGGCCGGTCCGGACCGGGCCGTCGCGCCCCGGCTTGAGCGTGATCACCCGCACGGACCGCCTCCCGACTACCGTTCGCCCGGTCGGACGAAGGTGCCGCTCCGGCCGCCGGTCTTCCGCACCAGGCGGACCTGCCCGAGGGTCATGCCGCGGTCGACGGCCTTGCACATGTCGTAGAGCGTGAGCCCGGCAACGGCGACCGCGGTGAGCGCCTCCATCTCGACGCCCGTCCGTCCCTCGACGCGCGCGCGGCCCTCGATGATGACGCGCGCCCCCGGCGGGTCGACGGCGAGCGAGACGTCGACGTGCGAGAGCGGCAGCGGGTGGCAGAGAGGGATCAGCTCCGCCGTCCGCTTGGCCGCCATCATGCCCGCGAGCCGCGCGACGGCCAGCACGTCGCCCTTGGGCACCGTGCCGGCGGCGATGCGAGCCAGCGTCCCTGGCTGCATCGTCACCTCGCCGCGCGCCACCGCCTCGCGCACCGTGACCGGCTTGGCCGAGACGTCGACCATGCGGGCGCGCCCGGCATGATCGAGGTGCGTCAAGCGTCGCCGCGGCCGCGCCATTTACCTTGCGCGGCCTATACCAGCTCCCTATAGTCAGCGGAATCGCGATGGCCGACCCGGTCTGTCACCGTGTGCTCATCCTGGGCTCCGGCCCCGCCGGACTCACCGCGGCGCTCTACGCGGCGCGCGCGAACCTCGGGCCGACGGTGGTCGAGGGCTCGCAGCCGGGCGGCCAGCTCACCATCACGACCGACGTCGAGAACTACCCGGGCTTCCCGAAGGGCATCCTCGGCCCCGAGCTGATGGAGGTGTTCAAGGAGCAGGCCGGCCGCTTCGGGACGCACTTCATCTACGGCGACGTGACGGCGGTGGACCTGTCGAGCCGGCCCTTCCGGCTCACGATCGGCGACGAGCTCCACCGCGCCGAGACCCTCATCGTCGCGACCGGCGCGAGCGCGAAGCTCCTCGGGCTCCCCTCCGAGCAGCGGCTCATGGGCTACGGCGTATCGGCGTGCGCCACCTGCGACGGCTTCTTCTTCAAGGACAAGGAGCTGGCCGTGGTCGGCGGCGGCGACACGGCGATGGAGGAGGCCACCTACCTCACCAAGTACGCGACGCGGGTCCACGTGCTGCACCGGCGCGATCAGCTCCGCGCCTCCAAGATCATGCAGGAGCGCGCGCGCCGCAACCCGAAGATCGCCTTCGTCTGGAACGTCGTCGTGCGCGAGATCGTCGGCGATCCCGCTGCGGGCGGCGTCACCGGCGTCGTCCTCGAGGACGCCCGCACGCGCGAGCGCCGCACCATGCCCGTCGACGGCGTGTTCATCGCCATCGGCCACGAGCCGAACACCAAGCTCCTCGCCGGGCAGCTCGAGATGGACGAGCGCGGCTACATCGTCACGCGGCCGCGGACGACCGCGACCAGTGTCCCCGGCGTCTTCGCGGCCGGCGACGTCCAGGACCCGAGCTACCGTCAGGCGGTCACCGCCGCCGGCACCGGCTGCATGGCCGCCATCGACGCCGAGCGCTTCCTCGAAGCGCAGCACGGCTGAAACGCAACCGGTCCCTTACCCGGCCATCCGCCGGCGGAACTCTCGCGCGCGGCGGCTCGACGAGGCGAGCTCGAGGAAGAGGAGGCCGCGCACGATCATCATGAAGTAGAGCAGGACGCCGGCGGCCGCGTCGCCGACGATGCCGAACGGGCCGCCGGGAAGTTCCGCCACCGCCACCACCGCCGCGCCGAGGGCCAGCGTGGCCGGGAACCACTCGATCCAGTTCTCGCCGATGAAGCGATAGCTCTCGACGAGGAGCTCGGCCGCCGAGTGCCGTCCGAGGTAGATGAGCTCGGGGACGGCGTTGAAGAAGACGAGTACGGCAAGGCCGAACACGATCGCCAGGAAGCGGAAGGGCGCAAGCACGACCGACGCGACCAGGCCCAGCAGCGAGGTGAGGAAGCCCACCGCCAGCAACTCGCCGAGATAGGCGGCGAAGCTCGACGGCACATCGCCGAGCCGCACCCGGCCCGACCGGATCACCTGCTCGACGAGCGAGAGCCACGAGCTGAGGCACGCCATCATGACGAGCCAGAGCAGCAGCCCGCCGACGACCCCGAGGGGCGCCGTCACCTGCGCGACGAGCCCGAGCAGCGCCCCGTACGCCACGACCATCAGGCCGACGGGCCAGTTGGTGAGCGCGAGCCGTGCCCCCCGACGAAAGACGCGGCCGTAGAGCGCCGCCGTGTCCGTGATCCAGCCGCGCGGAAGCACGCTACACCCGGACCGTCACGCCGCGCGCGGCGAGGTACGTCTTCGCCTCGCGCACGCGGTGCTCGCCGTAGTGGAAGATCGAGGCGACGAGCGCGGCGCTGGCGCCGCCGGCGACGAGCCCCTCGTAGAGGTGCTCGAGCGTGCCCGCGCCCCCCGACGCGATCACGGGGATGCCGACGCGCTCGACGACGGCCCGGGTGAGCTCGAGGTCGTAGCCCGCGCGCGTCCCATCCCGGTCCATGCTCGTCAGCAGTATCTCGCCGGCGCCGGCCGCCTCCATGGCCGCCGCCCAGGCGATGGCGTCGAGGCCGGTCGGCGTCCGCCCGCCGTGCGTGTAGACCTCCCAGCCGCGGGCCGCGTCTGCCGCCACGCGGCGGCG
The DNA here is from genome assembly GCA_005888095.1 of Deltaproteobacteria bacterium. Taxonomy (GTDB): domain Bacteria; phylum Desulfobacterota; class Binatia; order DP-6; family DP-6; genus DP-3. Next base: position 73,766 of record VBKF01000103.1, read on the forward strand.
CGCGTCGATCGCGACCACCACGCACTGCGTCCCGAACCGCTCGGCCGCCTCGCGGACGAAGTCGGGCCGGCCCACCGCCGCGGTGTTGATCGACACCTTGTCGGCGCCGGCCTTGAGCAGCGCGCGCACGTCGTCGACCGTCCGCACGCCGCCCCCGACGGTGAGCGGCATGAAGACGCGCTCGGCCGTGCGGGCGACGACGTCGAGGATGATCGGCCGGCGCTCGTGCGAGGCGGTGATGTCGAGGAAGCAGAGCTCGTCGGCGCCTTCGGCGTCGTAGCGAGCCGCGACCTCGACCGGGTCGCCGGCGTCGATGAGGTCGACGAAGCGCACGCCCTTGACGACGCGCCCATCCTTCACGTCGAGGCAGGGGATGATGCGGCGCGCGAGCATCAGGCGGCCCCCGCGACCGCCAGCGCATCGGCGAGACGGACGGCGCCCGTGTAGAGCGCCCGCCCGATGATGACGCCCGCGACGCCGTCTGCCCCGAGCGCCGCGACGGCCCGCAGGTGATCGAGCGAGCCGATACCGCCCGAGGCGATCACCGGCAGGCCCGCCGCGCGGGCCACCGCCCGCGTGCCGGCGAGGTCGGGACCCAGCTCCGTGCCGTCGCGCTCGACGTCCGTGTACACGACGGCCGCGGCGCCCATGCCGGCCGCGCGGCCCGCGGCCGTCACCGCGTCGAGATCCTCGGCCTCGGTCCAGCCGGCCACGCGCACGCGGCCGGCGCGCGCGTCGAGGCCGACGGCCACGCGGCCCGGGTGGGCGCGGCAGAGCGTCCGGCAGAGCGCCGGGTCGCGGACCGCGACTGTTCCCACCACGACCCGCGCCGCGCCCGCGTCGAGCACGGCCGCCACCGCGTCGGCGTCGCGCAGCCCGCCGCCCACCTGGACCGGGATCGCCGCCGTCCGGCAGATCTCCCGCACCAGCGCCGTCTGCATCGGCCGGCCGGCGCGCGCGCCGTCGAGGTCGACGACGTGCAGCCACTGCGCCCCCGCCGCGGCCCACGCGCGGGCGACCGCGACCGGATCGTCGCCGTAGACGGTCTCCCGGTCGAACGCGCCCTGCAGGAGCCGGACGCAGCGGCCGCCGCGCAGGTCGATGGCCGGATAGACGATCATGACCGGCCGCGCACCACCCGCACGAAGTTCTCGAGCAGGCGGAGTCCCACCGCCTGGCTCTTCTCGGGGTGGAACTGACAGGCGAACACGTTGTCCCGCACCACGCTCGAGGCGAACTCCGCCCCGTACGGCGTCGCGGTCGCGACGAGCGCGGCATCGGCCGGGACGGGGTAGTAGGAGTGCACGAAGTAGACGTAGGCGCCGTCCGCGATGCCCGCGAGGTGCGGCGCCGGCCGCGCGATGCGGAGCGTGTTCCACCCCATGTGGGGCACCTTCCGGTCCGGGTCGGGCGCGAAGCGCACGACGCGCCCGGGCAGGATGTGGAGGCCCTCGATCGGACCGAACTCCTCGCTCTCGTCGAAGAGGAGCTGCATGCCGAGGCAGATGCCGAGGAAGGGACGCCCGGTGGTGATCGCCCGGCGCACCGGCTCGAGGAGGCCGAGCGCCCGGAGGTTCGCCATGCACGCGCCGAAGGCGCCGACGCCGGGCAGCACGACGCCCGGCGCGCCGGCGATGCGCTCGGGGTCGCGCGTCACCTCCGCCGCCTGGCCGACGCGCTCGAACGCCTTGGCGACGCTGCGCAGGTTCCCCATGCCGTAGTCGACGATCGCGAGCGGCCGCATCACGGCTCCCGGGCTCGAGCTAGAGCGTCCCCTTGGTCGAGAGCACGCCCGAGAGGCGGGGGTCGCGCTGCGTCGCCAGGTCCATGGCGCGGGACAGCGACTTGAAGGTCGCCTCGACGATGTGGTGCGGGTTGCGGCCCGAGGCCATGCGGACGTGCAGGTTCATCGCCGCTTGATTGGTGAGCGCGAGCAGGAAGTCGTGAACCAGCTCGACGTCGAAGCTGCCGATCTTCGCCTGCTCGATCTTGACGTCGTAGACGAAGAACGGCCGTCCGGAGAGGTCGACGACGCTCGTCACCAGCGCCTCGTCGAGCGGCACCGCGGCCTCGCCGAAGCGGCGGATGCCGGCCTTGTCGCCGAGCGCCTCGCGGAACGCCTGGCCGAGCGCCAGGCCGACGTCCTCGACCGTGTGGTGATAGTCCACCTCGAGGTCGCCAGTCGCGCGCACGGTGAGGTCGAAGAAGCCGTGGCGGGCGAAGATCTCGAGCATGTGGTTCAGGAACGCGATACCGCTCTCCACCTGGTAGCGCCCGGCTCCGTCGAGGTTCAGCTGCAGGTGGATGTCGGTCTCCTTGGTGCGTCGCGTGACCGTGGCGGTCCGCTCGTGCGGGCGCGACGGGGCGCGGCGGGCGCGAAGGGTCATCGGTTGCCTCCTCTCACGGCGGCGAGCCGCCGCTCGACGGCTCGCCCGTGCGCGTCGAGGCCCTCGAGCCGAGCGAGCCGCACGACCGGCGGCCCGAGGGTGGCGAGCGTGCGCGGGCCGGCCCCGATGACGCTCGTCCGCTTGACGAAGTCGTAGACGCCGAGCGGGGAGGCGAAGCGCGCCGTCCCGCCCGTCGGCAGCACGTGATTCGGGCCGGCGAGATAGTCGCCGAGCGCCTCGGGCGCGTCCTGCCCGAGGAACACGGCGCCCGCGTGGCGCACCCCGGCCGCCACCGGCCCCGGATCGCGCACCGCGAGCTCGAGGTGCTCGGGGGCGAGCCGGTTCGCGATCTCGACCGCCTCGGCCACCGAGCGCGTGACGACGATCGCCCCGAAGGCCGCGAGCGCGCGCTCGGCGATGGCACGCCGCGGAAGCGTGGCGAGCTGCGCCGCGAGGGCCGCGGCGACCCGGGCGGCAAGCCGGCGGTCCGTGGTCAGGCAGACCGCCGCCGCGAGCGGGTCGTGCTCGGCCTGGGCGAGCATGTCGGCCGCCACCAGCTCCGGGTCGGCCGAGCGGTCGGCCACGATCACCACCTCGCTCGGGCCGGCAATCGCATCGATGGCGACGTGCCCGTAGCAGAGCCGCTTCGCGGTCGCGACGTAGATGTTGCCCGGACCGACGATCTTGTCGACGCGCGGCACGGTCTCGGTGCCGAACGCGAGCGCCGCGATGGCCTGGGCTCCGCCCAGGCGATAGAGCCGGTCGACGCCAGCCACGTGGCAGGCCGCCAGAATGAGGGGATTGTCGAGAGGGTGGTCGCCGCCCTTCTGCGCCGGGGTGACCGCGATCACCTCCCGGACGCCGGCGACCCGGGCGGTGACCACGGTCATCAGGACCGTCGACGGATAGACCGCGCGGCCGCCCGGGATGTAGACGCCGACCCGCGCGAGCGGCTCGATGCGCTGGCCGAGCCGCGCGCCGGTCGCGTCGCGGAAGGACCAGGAGCGCTCGCGCTGGCGCGCGTGGAAGGCGCGGATGCGGCGCGCGGCGAGCGCGAGATCGCGGCGTACGCTCGGCGGCTGCTTCCGATAGGCCCGCGCCAGCGCGCCGTCGGGCACACGCAGCTCGCCCCGCCGGAGCGAGACGCCGTCGAACCGCCGGGTGAATGCCAGGAGCGCGCGGTCGCCGCGCCGCCGCACGGCCTCGATGATGCGGCGGACGTCCGCCTCCACCCTGGCACCCGCCGCCTCCCCGCGCCGCTCCAGGCGCGCGAGGCGCCGCCGCGCGGCGGCGCTGCCCGAGGTGCAGACGAGGTCGGTCACGGGGCGCCCGCCTCGCGCCGGATGTCGGCCCCGAGAGCTCGGAGCTTCTCCTCGACGCGCTCGTAGCCCCGGTCGAGGTGGTAGACGCGCGCGACCCGCGTCGTCCCGCGCGCCGCGAGCCCGGCGAGCACCAGGCAGACGCTCGCCCGCAGGTCCGTCGCCATGACCGGGGCTCCCGACAGCGCGGACGGGCCGCGCACGATCGCCCGGTTGCCGTCGGCGCGGATGTCGGCGCCCATGCGGACGAGCTCCTGGGCGTGGAGGAAGCGGTTCTCGAAGATGGTCTCGGTGATCGTGCTCGCGCCCGTCGCCCGCGTCATGAGGGCCATGAACTGCGCCTGGAGATCGGTCGGGAAGCCCGGGTGAGGCATCGTCTTCACGTCGGCCGCCCCGAGCGTGCCGCTCGCCGCGACGCGGATGCCGCCCGCGCCGTCGCGCACCGCGACCCCGGCCTCGCGCAGCTTGGCGGTGAACGCGTCGAGGTGGTCGCCGCAGGCGCCGGCGACCACGACGGAGCCGCCCGTGATCGCCGCCGCCACCATGTACGTGCCCGCCTCGATGCGGTCCGGGATGACGGTGACGTCGGCGCCGTCGAGCTCGGGACGGCCTTCGATGGTCACCTCGGGCGTGCCGGCGCCGCGCACCCGCGCCCCCATGCGCTCGAGGGCGGTGGCCAGGCAGACGTTCTCCGGCTCGCGGGCCGCGTTCTCGATGACGGTCGTGCCCTCCGCGAGCGACGCCGCCATCATGAGCTGCTGCGTCGCGCCCACCGACGGCATGTCGAGGACGATCTTCGCCCCGCGGAGCCGGTCGGCCTCGGCCTCGACGTAGCCCTCGGCGATGCGAATGCGGGCTCCCATCTTCTGCAGCCCCGTCAAGTGGAGGTCGACCGGCCGCGCGCCGATCGCGCAGCCGCCTGGCGTCGAGACGCGCGCCCGGCCGAAGCGGGCGAGGAGCGGGCCGAGCACCAGGAAGGAGGCCCGCATGGTCTTCACCAGCTCGTAGGGGGCCTCGCTGCGGGCGACGTCGCCTGCCTCGACGGTGATCTCGTGCCCGTCCGGCCCGGGCGCGACCCGCGCGCCGAGATGGCGGAGCACGGCCACCGCGGTCCGGATGTCGCGCAGCACGGGCACGTTCCGGATGAGGCAGCGGCGGGGGGTGAGCAGGGTGGAGAAGAGGAGCGGCAGCGCCGCGTTCTTCGAGCCGCTCACGGTGACCTCGCCGTCGAGGACGGCGCCGCCCCGGATCACGATCGTGTCCACGCGTCCGGCCTCCTCTCGACCGCCACCACGCGCTCGATGCCGGCGTGATCGCGCACCAGCCGCGCGCCGAGCCAGCACCCGTCGGTCGCGACGAGCTTGCCCACCGCGGCGGCCTGTCCAGCTCCGATCTCCATCACCAGCCACCCCCCCGCCGCGAGCGCCCGAGGCGCGTCGGCGACGAGCCGCCGGATACACACCAGGCCGTCGGGCCCCCCGTCGAGCGCCGCGCGCGGCTCGTGGTCCCGCACCTCGGGGGCGAGTGCGGCGAGCTCCGCATCCGAGACGTAGGGCGGGTTCGACACGATCAGGTCGAAGGCCCCCGCCCGCCAGGGGGCGATGAGGTCGGCGGCGACGCAGCCCACGCCGGGGGCGTGCCGGCCGAGGTTCGCGCGCGCGACGGCGAGGGCATCCCGCTCGCGGTCGCTCGCCCACACGCGGGCCGCGGGGAGCGCGCGCGCGAGCGCCGCCGCGACCGCACCGCTTCCCGTGCCGAGGTCGAGCACGCGCCGCGCCGCGGGCACCACGGCGAGCGCCGTCTCGACGAGGAGCTCCGTCTCCGGCCTCGGGATCAGCACCCGGGCGTCGACGGCGAAGGGCAGCGACCAGAACTCCCGCTCGCCGACCAGGTGGTGGAGCGGCACGCGCGCCGCCCGGCGGGCGACCAGCCGCTCGAAGCGAGCCGCGACCTCCTGGAGCAGCGGCTCGCGGGCCCGGGCAATCACGTCCGTACGGCTCGTCCCGAGCGCGTGCGCGAGGAGCACCTCCGCGTCGGGCCGCGGCTCGGGCACCCCGGCCGTCCCGAGCTGCTCGATGGCGGCCGCGAGCGCCGCTCCGGCGCTCGTCATCCGGCGGCCTCGAGCGCCTCGGCCTGCTGGCGTGTGGTGAGGGCGTCGATGATGGCGTCGAGCTCACCGTCGAGCACGCGCTCGAGCGTGTGCAGCGTCAGGCTCGCGCGGTGGTCGGTCACGCGGCTCTGCGGGAAGTTGTAGGTGCGGATCTTCTCGGAGCGGTCGCCCGAGCCGACCATGGCGCGACGGCTGGCGGCAATCTCCGACTGCTGCTCGTGCCGCGCGCGCTCGAGCAGGCGGGCGCGGAGGATCTTGAGCGCCTTCGCCTTGTTCTTGTGCTGCGACTTCTCGTCCTGGCAGGTGACGACGAGCCCGGTCGGCAGGTGGGTCACGCGCACCGCCGAGTCGGTCGTGTTGACGCTCTGGCCGCCCGGCCCCGAGGAGCGGAACACGTCGATGCGGAGCTCCTTGTCGGCGAGGTCCACCTCGACGTCCTCCGCCTCGGGCAGCACCGCCACGGTCACCGCCGAGGTGTGGATGCGGCCCTGCGTCTCCGTCACCGGGACGCGCTGCACGCGGTGCACGCCGCCCTCGAACTTGAGCCGGCTGTAGGCGCCCTTGCCTTGCACGAGGGCGATGACCTCCTTGAACCCGCCGAGACCCGTCGGGCTCGAGGAGAGCACCTCCACCCGCCAGCCCTGCCGCTCGGCGTAGCGGCTGTACATGCGAAACAGCTCGGCGGCGAAGAGACTCGCCTCCTCGCCGCCCGTGCCGGCGCGGATCTCGAGCACCACGTTGCGCTCGTCGTTCGGGTCGCGGGGCACGAGGAGCCGCTTGAGCGTCGCGTCGAGCTCCCCGAGACGCTCCTCCAGCCCCGGCAGCTCGCCACGCGCCAGCTCGCGCAGCTCCTCGTCCTTCCCGTGCGCCAGCTCGCGGTGCTCGGCCACCTCGCGGGCGACGCGCTGCCGCTCACGCCAGCAGCCGACGGTCTCCTCGAGCTGCGCGCGCTCGCGGGCGAGCTTGGCGAACTCCCGGCGGTTGGCGATCACCCGGGGGTCCGACACGAGGCGCTCGAGCTCTTCGTATCGACGCTCGATGTCCGCCAGGCGCTCGAACATCGCGCTCAGGTCCCGGCGCCTGCCCGGCCGGAGGGCACGGGACTACGCGGGCTGCGAGCCGGGAGTGCCCTTGATGCCGTACTTGCGCTGGAAGCGCTCGACCCGGCCGGCGGTATCGACGAGCTTCTGCTTGCCCGTGAAGAACGGATGGCACGCCGAGCAGATCTCGACGTGGATCTGGGGCACGGTGGAACGGGTCTCGATGACATTGCCGCAGGCACAGACGATCTTGGCCTTGTCGTACCGCGGATGAATGCCTTCCTTCATGGGGAGGCCAGCACCATAGCAGCGGGGTCCGATGCGCGCAACGCGCGGCCGTCGCACGCCCGTGGGGGCAACTCACCCCTCCCCGATCCAGCGGTCGAACCAGGCGTCGAGCATCTCGACCACCGCCGCCCGCTCGGCCGGCGGCTCGTTCAGCAGCTCGTGGTAGTAGCCGCGCAGCATGACCAGCTCGTGCACGCAGGTGAGATGAGCGGCGACCTCGGCGGCCGCCGTGGGGTCGACGATCCGGTCGGCGTCGCCCTGGAGGATCAGGAGCGGCGGGCTGAGCCGCGCCGCCTCCGCGCGCACGACCGCCTGCGCGGCGAGCACGGCGCGGTAGAAGCCGGCGCTCGCCCGCCGGTGCACGAGGGGATCGGCGACGTACGCCGCGCCCACCGCCGGGTCGCGCGACAGGAGCCGTTCGTCGAGGTTCGAGCGCAACCCGACGCCGGGCGCCACCCGCCCGAGCGACAGGGCGATCATCTGCAACGAGCGCGGCGCGGCGTCCGGCACGCGGAAGGCGGGCGCTGAAAGCGCCCCGGCGCGCATCGTTTCCGGGTGGCGTAACAGATACAGGAACGCGATGAGGCCGCCCATGCTGTGGCCGAAGAGGAGGCGCGGCACGCCCGGCCACCAGCCCTCTGCGAGGTCCGCGAGCGTGCGGAGATCGGCCACGAACTCGGCGAACGTCCGGCAGTGCCCGCGGGGCCCGCCCGACCGTCCGTGCCCACGATGATCGACCGCTGCCGCCGCGAACCCGCGTCCGGTGAGATGTGCGACGAACTCGCGGTAGCGCCCGAGGTGCTCCGCGTACCCGTGCGCGATCAGGACGACGCCGCGCGGGGGGCGGGGCGCGGGAGCGGACCGCTGATAATAGATCTGGACCCCGCCGGCACCGGCGAAGGTCCCGTCCATCCCGCCGGTCACGCGGGCGCCGGCTGGCTCCGCACGCGCGCCACCGCGTCCCGCCAGCCCTGGTAGAGCGCGTCGCGCGCGTCGGGCGCCATGCGCGGCCGGAAGCGTCGGTCGATCCGCCGGGCGCGGGAAAGGTCCGCCTGCGAGCGCCAGAAGCCCGTCGCCAGGCCGGCGAGAAAGGCGGCGCCCATGGCCGTCGTCTCGACCACGCGCGGCCGGTCGACCGGCACGCCCAGCACGTCGGCCTGGAACTGCATGAGGAAGTCGTTGGCCGCCGCCCCGCCGTCCACCCGGAGCGCCCGCAGCGACTCGCCGGCATCGGCCGCCATGGCGTCGGCGACGTCGCGCGTCTGGTAGGCGAGCGCCTCGAGCGCCGCGCGCACGACGTGGGCGCGCGTCACGCCGCGCGTGAGGCCGAGGAGCGCGCCCCGCGCGCCGGCGTCCCAGTGCGGGGCGCCGAGGCCGACGAAGGCCGGGACGAGGTAGACGCCGAGGGTCGAGTCGACGCTCTTCGCGAGCCGCTCCGACTCCGCGGCGCGCTTCACGAGCCCGAGGCCGTCGCGCAGCCACTGGATGGCCGCGCCGGCGATGAAGACCGAGCCCTCGAGCGCGTAGGCCGGGGCGCCGGCGGCGTCGCAGGCGACGGTGGTGAGCAGCCCGTGCTCCGAGGCGACCGGCCGGGCACCCGTGTTCAGGAGGAGAAAGCAGCCCGTCCCGTAGGTGTTCTTCGCCATCCCCGGCTCGACGCAACCCTGGCCGAAGAGCGCCGCCTGCTGGTCGCCCGCGATGCCGGCGATCGGGATCGGCGCGCCGAGGACGTCGGCCGTCGTGGTGCCGAACTCGCCGCTCGACGGCCGCACGACGGGCAGCACGGCCGTCGGCACGTCGAGGAGCGTGCACATCTCCCCGTCCCACGCACGCGCGTGGATGTCGTAGAGGAGCGTGCGCGAGGCGTTGGTCGGGTCGGTGGCGTGCACTGCCCCGCCCGAGAGCTTCCACACCAGCCAGGAGTCGATCGTGCCGAAGCAGAGCTCGCCCTCGGCCGCGCGCTCGGCCGCCCGTGCGACGTTCTCCAGCAGCCAGCGCAGCTTGGTGCCGGAGAAGTAGGGGTCGAGGACGAGGCCCGTCTTCTGGCGCACGCGGGCCTCGAGGCCGCGCGCTCTCAGCTCCTCGCAGAGCGGCGCCGTGCGGCGGTCCTGCCAGACGATTGCCCGATGCACGGGGCGGCCCGTGCGGCGGCTCCAGAGGACCGTCGTCTCGCGCTGGTTCGTGATGCCGAGCGCCCGGACGTCGCGGCCGCGCGCGCCCGCCCGCCGGCACGCCTGGCGCAGCACGCGAAGCGTCACCTGCCAGATCTCCTCCGCATCGTGCTCCACCCACCCGGGCCGCGGATAGTGCTGCGTGAACTCGGAATAGGCGCGGCCGACCACGCGCCCCAGGCGGTCGAAGACGAGCACGGTCGACCCCGTCGTGCCCTGATCGACCGCGACGACGTAGGGCATCCCTAGCCGAGGAAGATCGCGCGGCGGCGGCGCACACCCTCGCTCACCAGCGCCTGCAGGCGCTCGCGCACCTGGTCGCGGACGCGCAGCACGGTCCGCGGATCGCGCGCCGCTTCGGGCGGGTGCTGCGCGGCGACGTCGAGGGGCTCGCCCACGTGGAGCGTCCACTTGGTCGGCAGCGGCAGGAGGCCGGCGGGCCCGAGCCAGGGGAAGGTCGGCGTGATGGGGAGGGTCGGGAGGCCGAGCCAGCGCCCGACGGTGTCCAGGCGCCAGAGCACGGGCTGGCTCTCCTCCGTGCCGACGACCGCCACGGGGATGATCGCCGCGCCGGTCTCGAGCGCGACGCGCGCGAAGGCGGCGCGCCCAAAGCCCGCGAGACGGTACCAGCGACGCCGGCTCTTGGCGCATGCCTCGCGTCCCTCGGGCTGGACGATCACGGCCTCGTCGCGCTCGAGCAGGCGCCGCATCACGCCCGGCGTGGCGCGGAGCGCGCCGAGGGCGCTCCCGAGACGCAGCCGGACCACCCAGTCGTCGACCAGCGGCCACGCCATGCGGCCGGCCGGATGGTCGATGGCGAGCGCCACCGCGACCATGAGCGCCTCGTAGGGGAGCAGGATCCCGGCGCGATTGACCACTAGCAGCACCCGGCCGCGTGCCGGTACGCGCTCGAGCCCCACCGTGTCGACCCGCCACCACAGCCGGTAGAACGTGCGCAGCAGCGTGGCGCCGACCAGGTCGGCGCCGAGGCCGCGGCGCAGGCTCGCATACGCCGCGAGCAGCTCGTCGAGCGCGGCCTCGAGGGCCTGGCGGCCGGCTCGCCCCGGAGTCGCGTGCCCGGCGAGCGCCGCATCGATCTCGCGCTCGAGCGCGCCGAGCCGGTCGCCCAACAGCCGCCCGGCGGGCGCCGCCGGCGCGTGACGCACGCGCCGTTCGCGCACGACACGCAGGTGCCGCATCGCGGACTCGGACAGAGGGCTCGCCGGCTCGCGGCGATCGCGCTCGTCCGGTCGATCGGCGTCGGACACGTGGGAAAGCTAGGAGACGCCCAGGCGCGTGTCAAATTGGACGGCGTGCAAATTGACACTTCGCGCGCGCCGCAGCTATGACCGTGACGTGCCGGCCCGCCTGCCGCTCGCCGCCCAGCGACTGGTGATCGTCACGGGCAAGGGTGGCGTCGGCAAGAGTGCCGTGACCGCCGCTCTCGCGCGCGCCGCCGCCGGTGCAGGGCGGCGGGTGCTCGCGGTGGAGGTGGCGCGCGGCGGCCTCGGTCCGCTGCTCGGCGGGCGCCCGCTCGGGTCGGCCCCCGTGCTCGTCGCCCCCAGGCTCCGGGCGACGGCGCTCGAGCCCGAGGAGGCGCTCGGCGACTTCGTGCACGGCATCCTGCGCTTCCGCGTGCTGGCCCGCCGCCTGCTCGAGAGCACGTCGTTCCAGGTCCTCGCCGCGGCGGCGCCGGGGCTGCCGGAACTCCTGGTGCTGCACCGGCTGCTCGGCTGGGTGGAGGAGCGCCGGCTCGGCCGGCGCGCCTACGATCTCGTGCTCGTCGACGCGCCCGCGTCGGGCCACTCGCTGCCGCTCCTCGCCGCGCCACGTACCCTCGGGACGCTCGCGCGCTTCGGCCCGGTCGCCCAGGTGCTCACGAAGATCCGTGCGCTCCTCACCGATCGCTCCCAAACGCTCGTCTGTCTTGTGACCACCCCCGACGAGCTCGCCGTGCGCGAGACGATCGAGCTGCACCGCGAGCTTGCCGGACCGCTCGGACTGCCGGTCGCGCCGCCGATCGTGAACGCGCTCCCGCCGCGCCGCTTCGGTGCCGGCGACGAAGCAGCGCTCGCACGCCTGGAGGCCGCCGACGGCGAGCACCCCTATCTCGCCGCCGCCCGCTACCAGCTCGAGCGGCGGCGCCGCGCGCTCCGCCAGGTCACCGCGCTTCGCCGGGCGCTTCACACCTCCGCCGTGTCGCTGCCCTTCCTGTTCGCCGGGCCGGAGGCGCCAGGAGGTATGGCGCGCCTGGCTGCCGATCTCGCGGCGGCCGCGGGCCTGGCGGCGTGAGCCGACGATGACGCTCGACGGGATGCTCGCGGGGCGGCGCATCGTCTTCTGCGTCGGCAGCGGCGGCGTCGGCAAGACGACCACCGCGGCGGAGCTCGCCGTCGAGACGGCGCGGCGCGGACGGAAGACCGCCGTGCTGACGGTCGATCCCGCACCGCGCCTGAAGGACGCCCTCGGCCTCGACGCGCTCGATGCGCGCCCGCGGCGGGTCCCGCTCGGCGCGGGCGTCCATCTCGACGCCGTCCTCCTCGACGTCCGGCGCACCTTCGACGAGGTCGTCCGCGGGCTGGCGGCGACGCCCGAGCAGGCGAGCGCGGTGCTCGAGAACCGGCTCTACCAGAACCTGTCGGGCACGCTCGCGGGCACCGCCGAGTACACGGCGGTGGAGACCGTCTTCCGCCTGGCCGACGAGGGGGGCTACGACCTCCTGGTCGTCGACACGCCGCCCGCGCGCCACGTGGTCGACTTCCTCGACGCGCCGCGCCGGCTGCTCGCGCTCCTCGACTCGCGCGCCTTCGCGATCCTGAAGGACCCGAGCGTCATCCTGCCGGCGGCGGGCTCGCGGCTCGCGCATCTCGTGCTGAGCGCGGTGCTGCGCGGCCTCGAGCGCTTCACGGGTCTCCAGCTGGTCCGCGAGGTGGGGGACTTCGTGCGCGCCATCGAGGCGTTGACGGACGCGCTGCGCGCACGGGTCTCCGCCGCAGACGCGCTGCTGCGCGCCGAGGGCACGGCGCTCGTCCTCGTGACTGCGCCGGAGCCCCGGCTGGTGGACGAGAACGCCCGGCTCGCCCACGCGCTCGCCGGGCTCGGCCTGCCGATCGGCGGCATCATCGTGAACCGCATGCTGCCGCGCGCGCTGTTCGCGCCCGGCGCGCCACCGCCGCCCGATGGCCTCCCCCCCGCGCTCGTCGCGCGCCTGCGGCGCGCGCACGCCGAGCTCGCCACCCTCGCCGCGCGCCAGGAGGCCGTCCTCCAGCCGCTCGTCGACGGCGCCGGCGCGCCCGTGCTGGCCGAGGTCCCACTGCTGCCGGGCGACCTCGGCTCGCTCGCCGACCTGGGCGTGATCGCGCGGCACCTCTTCCCCGCCCCGGCCGCCGCCCCACCCTCGGCCGGCCGGCTTGGCCGCTGATGCCGGCTACTCCTGCGCCTCATGCCGCGTCGCGCCGGCGGGCTTGCGGCTCGTCCGCCGCCGCGGCTTGGTCGCCAGGAGGCGGTCCACCTTGAGGTTCAGGTTGACCAGGCTCCCCTGGATGGCCTCGAGCCTGGTGGCGATGCGGGCCAGGTCGGCACGGGAAGGGAGGTTCAGCAGGCCGAGCACGGTCTGGACGTTCCGGTCGACGCGTCCCTTGGCCTCGAGCGCCGCCTGCACGGCGCGCCCGAACGCCTCCGTGAAGCGCGGACTCGCGAACAGGGTCGCGGCGAGCGTCCCGAGCGCTTCCCCACCGAGGCTGCACAGTCGCCTGACGATCACCCTCTCTCCAGGACGCGTAGCGCCCGTATCCGCTGCACGCGAAGCGGCCGTGTCGGCGGGACGTGAAGCGTTGAAGTATAGAGACGCGTTCTCGAAAATCAAAGACTGGCGGCGAGGAAGCATATGACCGCCGCCGTCTTCCTCTCCTACTGGACCGGCCTGCGCTTCGTCGCGCCGGACCTCGACCCCGCCGCGCTCGTCGGGACGGCGCTTGCGCTGCACGTGTGCGACGCGATCATGTGCCGGCTCTTCGCGCACAACAACGGCTACCCGAAGACCCTGTGGACCGGGCTCGGCCTGGTCGCGGGGCTCTGGGCGGTCGCCGTCCTGATCCTGCTGCCGCGCCGCGGCGGGGCCCCTCCCCCGCCCGGGCGCCTGCCGTGAGAGTCTGTGCCGCTCAGCGGCCGGGGGAGCGCACGCCGCGGTCCTCGGCGATCACCGAGGCGACGGCGCTCGCCTCGCCGTGGCTGAGCGCGACGAGCCAGCGACGGATGCCCCGGCGGCGGGCGATGGCTGCGGCACGGCCGTGCAGGACGAGCGCCGGCGGGCCGGTCGGCGGCCGTACCACCTCGACGTCGAGCCATCGAACGCCGTCCGTCAAGCCTGTCCCGAGCGCCTTCATGGCCGCCTCCTTGGCGGCGAAGCGCGCCGCGTAGCTCGCGAAGCGACCCCGTCGCCGCTGCTCGCAGTACGCCTGCTCGGCCGGCGTGAAGATGCGGGCCTTGAAGCGCTCGCCGGTCGGCCGCTCCAGCGCCCGACGGATGCGCGCGATGTCGCAGACGTCGACACCGACCCCGACGACCACGGCTCCCTCAGCACGCGCCGCAGGTGTGGCAAGTCGCGGTGTCGCAGGGCGGCGTCTCGATCTCGGCGAGAGCCTTTCGCCGCTCGGCGGCGAGGTAACGCTTGTCCACCGAGTGATCGATGAAGTCCCACGGCAGCACGGCGTCGAGCGGATACGACCGGTGGACGAAGCGATCGGGGTCGACGGTCTCGCTCCCGCCGCCGCGGAGCCGCCTGAGCGTCGGCCACCAGGCGTCGGGCTCGGCCGCCAGACGCTCGAGGATCGCCGCCGTGCGCCGGTCGCCGCGCGAGAGCAGGGTCTGGAGATACGCCTCGCGCGGGCTCTCGACCTCGACCTGCACGCCCGGCATGGCGGCGAGCGCCCGGCCGAGTGCGGCGAGCTTCGCCCGGAGCGAGGGAATGGCCTCCATCGACTCCCACTGGAAGGGCGTCCACGGCTTCGGGACGAAGGGGTTGATCGAGACGAGGATGCGGCCGACCCGCGGCCGCCCGCCGGCCGCGAGACGCGCCCGCACCTTGGCGGTCAGGTCGACGATGCCGGCCACGTCCGCGGCGGTCTCCGTCGGCAGGCCGACCATGAAGTAGAGCTTCAGGCTCTCGACCCCGCTGCCGACCAGCCACTCGGCCGCGCGCAGGATCTCGGACTCGGTCAGGTTCTTGTTGACCACGCGCCGCATCCGCTCCGAGCCGGCCTCGGGCGCGACCGTGACCGAGCGGTTCCCGTTCCGGCCGAGCGCTGCGGCCAACGCCGGGGTGATCATGTCCGCCTTGAGCGAGGACGGCGACGCGCGGCCGCCCGCCTCGGCGACCTGCTGGCAGAGCGCCGCTACGCCGGGCAGGCTCGCCATCTCGGCGCCCACCAGGCCGATCGTCCTGCGCTCCTGAAGGCCGCGGGCAACGCTCGCGCGGAGCGTCCCGAGGCTCCGGTAGCGGACCGGCCGGTACATGAACCCGGCCGCACAGAACCGACAACCCCACTCGCAGCCGCGGCTCGTCTCGACCAGGTACATGTCTCCGAACACGGCCTCGGGGGCCAGCACCTCGGAGTTGGTCGCGAAGCGATCGAGGTCGGCGACGAAGCGCCGGCGGACGCGCCCGTCCCCGGCACCGTGGTAGCTGACCGCGACCAGGTCGCCCTGCTCGTCGTACACCGGCGCATGGCGGTCCGGCCGGTACACCCCCGCCACGGCCTCCGTCCGCTCGAGGATCGCCTCGCGGCCGAGGGGACCCGCAAGGGCGCGGTCGAGGAACTCGCCCAGCATCTCCTCCGCCTCGCCGATCAGGAAGAGATCGACGAACTCGGCCAGCGGCTCGGGATTGAGAAACGTCGCCGGCCCCCCTGCGATGACCAGCGGCGTGCGCGGGCCGCGCTCCCGACTCCGGAGCGGAATACCGGCCAGACGGAGACAGTGGAGGACGTTCAGGTAATCGCTCTCGAACGAGATCGAGAACGCCACCACGTCGAAGTCGCCGACGGAGCGGTCCTGCTCGAAGGACCGCAGCGTACGCGGCCACGCGGCGCGCTCGCCGTCGGCCAGGAAGGCCCGGTCACAGGCGACGCGCGCATCCTCGGACAGGAGCCGGAGCACGGCCTGGAAGCCGAGGTTCGCCATCCCGACCGGATACGTGTTCGGGTAGACCAGACACACCGACAGCGGACCGCTCGGGCCCGGAGCGAAGAGCCTGCGCTCCGCGGCCAGGCGGGCGAGACGGCGGTCGTCCAGTCGAGGCATCGTCAGGGGTCGATACTGCATACTCTCGGCCCCCGTCCGCCTCAAGCCAACACCCCGCTGCCGCGCCGCTCGCCGGGGCGAGCCCACGGCGAGCACCGAAAGTGACCGGTGCGCCGGCAGCGCGCCGGGACGGGAAGGGAGACCGCCGTCTGCCGGCCGAAGTCGAGTCTGCCGGCGCCCGAGGAGCGGCCCTGCGCAAGCGCCCGGGCGGCTTGCCGCCGTAATGGGGATGTAATACCGTTGGCCCATGGCGATCGTCACCGCGTCCCGTCTGACGAGCAAGTACCAGGCGACGATCCCCGTCGAGGTGCGGCGGGTGCTGCGCCTCAAGCAGGGCGATGCCGTCCAGTTCGAGATCGACGGCGAGCGCGTGACGCTGCGGCGTCAGACCGCGTCGGATCGTACCTACCTGCGCGGGGTGGAGGCCAACCTCTCGGAGTGGAACTCGCCGTACGACGACGAGGCGTATGGCGACCTATGAGCCGTGGAGTGTGGTGGTCGTGCCCTTCCCGTTCGTGGACCGGCGACAGACAAAGCGCCGCCCTGCCGTGGTGCTCTCGCCGGAGCGGTTTCAGGCCGAGCACCAGTGCTCCGTGCTCGCCATGATCACGGACGCCCGCAACCCTCGCTGGCCGTCGGACGTGCCGATCCGCGATCTCACCGCCGCGGGGCTTCCCCTCGCCTCGGTGTTTCGCTGCAAGGTGTTCACGCTCGACAGTCGCCTGATCCTGTCCCGCATCGGCACCCTCTCGAGCACCGACCGGAAGGCAGCCGGCCGAGCGTTGCGCGCGGCGATCGTCCGGTAAGCAAGGTCCTCTCCCGCGCCGCCGCCCCGGGGCGCGCCGCCTACTCGGCGCCGCGACGCAGGAAGGTCGGGATCTCGAACTCGTCGCCCTCCTCGGGCGCCGGCGGCGACGGCGCGGCCGCTTGCCGGCCCTCGGACACCGGCGCGTCCTTCCGGCGACGCTGCCAGGTGGGCACGTCGAGCTCGTCGTCGGCGACCAGACCGTGGCGGCGGACGGGCCGCCCGCCCGCCTGCACGCCGCGCAGCTCCGACCCGTGACGTCCCATGCCCTTCTCGACGCGCTCGCCGAAGCCGGTGGCGATCACCGTGATGCGCATCTCGTCGCCCATCGACTCGTCGATGACCGCGCCGAAGATGATGTTGGCGTCGTCGTCCGCCTCCTCCTGGATGAGGGTGGCCGCCTCGTTCACCTCGTGCAGCGTGAGATCGGGGCCGCCCGTGATGTTGATGAGGACGCCCCGCGCCCCCTGGATCGACACGTCCTCGAGGAGCGGGCTCGAGATCGCCTTCTGGGCCGCCTCGACGGCGCGGTTCTCGCCCTGGGCGATCGCCGCCCCCATCATCGCCATGCCCATCTCCGACATGATCGTGCGCACGTCGGCGAAGTCGAGGTTGATGAGCCCGTGGACGGTGATCAGGTCCGAGATGCCCCGCACGGCCTGGAGGAGCACGTCGTCGGCCTTCTTGAAGGTCTCCAGGATCGAGGAGTTGCGGCCGGCGACCGACAGGAGGCGCTGGTTGGGGATGGCGATCAGCGTGTCGACGTTCGCCTTGAGCTCCCGCATGCCGTCCTCGGCCTGCTTCATGCGGCGCTTGCCCTCGAACGTGAACGGCTTGGTCACCACGCCGACGGTGAGCGAGCCGATCTCCTTGGCCACCCGGGCGATCACCGGCGCGGCGCCCGTGCCCGTCCCCCCACCCATGCCCGCCGTGATGAAGATCATGTCGGCGCCGCCGAGGTGCCCGCGGAGCCGTTCGACGTCCTCCTCCGCGGCATGCTTGCCGACCGCGGGGTTGCCGCCGGCGCCGAGGCCGCGGGTCAGCTGCTCGCCGAGCTGCACCTTCACCGGGGACAGGTTGGCGCGCAGCGCCTGCGCGTCGGTGTTGGCGGCGATGAAGTCGACGCCGGGCAGCCCGGCCGCGATCATCGTGTTCACCGCGTTGCCACCGCCCCCGCCGACGCCCACCACCTTGATCCGCGCCCCCTCGCCGGCATCGACGAACTCGATCATCGCCGCCCCTCCTCTTCGACCACCCCGCTCGGTGCCCGATGTTCCGGACGTCCGGCGGTTCAGCCGCGCGCGTGGCGTTAGAAGAACTCGCGCAGCCACTCGACCATCCGCTGCCGCACCACCCCGATCTGCCCGCGCACGCCGTCACCGCCGCGTGCCGCCGCCGGACCCTGTTGCCTCAGTCCGTGCAGCACGAGACCTACTGCGGTCGAATACATGGGACTCGCTACCGCGTCAACCAACCCGGTCAGATGAAGGGGCACGCCGAGACGCACCGGGAGGTGGAAGACCCGCTCCGCGAGCTCGGTGAGACCGGCGAGCGCCGCGCCGCCGCCGGTGAGCACGAGGCCCGAGGTGAGCAGCCCGTCGCAGCCCGCGCGCTCGATCTCGTGCTTGACGAGCAGGAGCATCTCCTCGGCGCGCGGCTCGATGACGTCGGCGAGCGCGCGGCGCGAGAGCAGATGCGGCTCGCGGCCGCCGACCCCCGCCACCTCGATCGTCTGCTCCACCGGCGCCGTCTGCACCAGCGCCGAGCCGTGGCGCTGCTTCAGACGCTCGGCCTCGCCGAACGGGGTGCGCAGCGCCGCGGCGAGGTCGTTGGTCACGTGGCCGCCGCCCACGGGCAGGACGGCCGTGTGGCGGATGGCGCCGGCGTGAACGACGCTCACCGACGTCGTGCCAGCACCCAGGTCGACGAGGGCCACGCCGAGCTCGCGCTCCTCGGGCGTCAGCACCGCCTCCGCCGCCGCCAGCGGTCCGCCGAGCACGTCGCGCACGTGGAGCCCCGCGCGGTTGCAGCACTTGACGACGTTCTGTCCCGAGCTGACCGCGCCGGTCACGATGTGGACGCGGGCCTCGAGGCGCACGCCCGCCATGCCGACCGGCTCCTTGATGCCGTCCTGATCGTCGACGATGAACTCCTGGGGCAGGACGTGGAGCACCTCGCGGTCCGCGGGCAGCGCGACCGCCCGCGCCGCGTCGATGACACGCTCGATGTCGCCCGGCGCCACCTCGCGGTTCTTCACGGCGACGACGCCGTGGCTGTTGAAGCCCTTCAGGTGGCTGCCGGCCGCGCCCGCGATGACGCTGCGGATCTCGCAGCCCGCCATGAGCTCGGCCTCGTCGACCGCCCGCCGGATCGACTCCACCGTGGCCTCGATGTTGACGACCACGCCTTTCTTGAGGCCGCGCGAGACGGCCGTGCCGATCCCCGTGATCTCGACGCCACCCTCGGCGAGCTCGGCGACGATGACGCCGATCTTGTAGGTGCCGACGTCGAGCCCCACGACCAACGGATTGCGCTTCCGCATGCGTGCCATTGGGCCCTCTCAGGTCCTGGTCGGGCGCCGGCCCGCCGCCTTCCCGGGACGCGTGCGGACGATCACCTCGCCGTCGAAGAGCAGGGAGACGCCCGCCATGGCGGCCTCGCGTCCGTTCCACGCCGCCAGCACGGGCGGCAACAACGCCAGGCGGGAGCCGAAGCCCGCCCAGCCGACCTCGATCGGCACCGTCGGCCGGACGGGCAGGAGGACGAGCCCGCGCACCCGGTCGACGTGGATCTCCGAGACCGTCCCGACCCCGCCCGGGGCATGGGCCGCGGCGTGCAGGAGCGCGAGCGCCCGGCGGATCGCGCGCGGCCCGAACGACTCGCGGCCGCCGAGGTCGGCCTCCGCGAGCCCGGTCACGTACGGGAGGTCGTGCGGATCGGTCGCGCCGACGTCCGCGAACACCCGTCCGTTCGCGGCCACGTAGTAGAGGCGAGTCGCGAACGCGAGGATGGCCGCCGGGCGGTACTCGCGTACCTGGATGACGACCCGATGCGGCAGCTCCCGCGTGACCCGCGCCGAGCGCACCCAGGGCTGGCGGCGAAGCCGGGCCTCAGCCGCCGGCACGTCGACGTCCCAGATGCTCATGCCCGATTCGATGCCGGCGGCGGCGCGCAGCGCGTCGGGCGCGAGCCGCCCGTGGCTCCGGACCACGACCTCGCGGACCGCGAAGTAGGGATGGCCATGGACGCCGTCCCGGACGAGGGGCCAGCAGGCGAGGGTCGCGGCGATCCCGAGCCCGGCGGCGAGCCCGCGGCGGACGGCGACGCCGAACCGCGCGTCCCGACGGCGGGCGAGCGGCCGCCGGCGGCGGCGGTTGCGCGCGCCGAAGAGCCGGCTCACCAGGTTCCGACGAACCGGACCTCGGGCTCCAGCCATATGCCGCTCCGCTCCCAGACCACCCGCTGGGCCAGGTCCATCAGCCCCTTCACGTCCTCGGCCGACGCCCCGCCCTCGTTGACGATGAAATTCGCATGCCGCTCCGAGATGCGCGCCCGCCCCACCCGGGCGCCCTTCAGACCCGCGACGTCGATCAGCCGCCCGGCGTGGTCCCCGGCGGGGTTCTTGAAGATCGAGCCCGCGTTCGCTCGCCCGTGCGGCTGGCTCGCCACACGGCGCTGGCGGACCTCCTCCAGCCGCCGGTGGACCGCTGCCGGGTCCTCGCGCCGGAGCGCGAAACGCACCGCAGTCACCACGAAACGAGGCGGCAGCGCCGCGCCACGGTAGCGGAACCCGAGCGCCTCGCGCGGCAGCACGGCCGGCTCGCCGCCGGCGTCGAGCCCCTCGACGGCGATCGCCGCCCCCGCGACGTCGCCCCCGTAGGCGCCGGCATTCATGAAGAGGGCACCGCCGACGGTGCCCGGGATGCCCTCGGCATGCTCGAGGCCGGCAAGGCCGCGCGTCGCGGCGGCGCGGGCCAGGCGGCCGAGGTTTGCCGCCGCGCCTGCCCGGACCTGCGCCCCTCCCTCGCCCTCCTGCCAATCGACGCGCGCGAACCCGCGGCCGAGCTTCACGACCACGCCGCGCACGCCGCCGTCGCCGACGAGCACGTTGGAGCCGCCGCCGAGGAGCGTGACACGCGCCGCCGAGCGGGCAACCGCGCGCACCACGAAGGCGAGCTCCTCCACGGTCTCGGGGACCACCAGGAGCTCTGCCGGCCCGCCGATGCGAAACGACGTGTGCCGCGCGAGCGGCTCGCCCGGACACGCGCGCACACCCAGGCGGCCGGAGATCGTCTCGACGAGCGGTGCGGGCAGCTCCATCACCTCGATCGCTCTACTGGACCAGGCGGAGCGGCAGCCCCGCCTTGAGGAGGGTGAGCAGCTCGTCGGCCGTGCGGTGGATGTCGCCCGCCCCGAGGGTCAGCACCAGATCCCCGCGACGGACGGTCCCGAGCAGGGACTCCGCCACCTGCTCGCGCGCCGGCACCCAGCGCACGTCGAGATGCCCGCGCCGCTTGAGCGCATGAAAGAGCTCCTCGCCCGAGGCGCCCTCGAGCCGCTCCTCACCGGCCGCGTAGACGTCGGTCAGCACGAGGACGTCGACCTCGTCGAACGCCTCCAGGAATTCGTTGAACAGGTCGCGGGTGCGGGTGTAGCGGTGCGGCTGGAAGGCCGCCACCAGCCGGCGCGAGAAGCCCTCCCGCGCGGCGCGCAGCGTGGCGCGGACCTCCTCGGGATGGTGCGCGTAGTCGTCCACCACGAGCACGTCCTGCTCCTCCCCCTTCACCTCGAAGCGGCGATGGATGCCGCCGAACTCCTCGAGGGCGTGCGCCGCGATGCGGAACGGGATCTCGAGGTCGGCGGCGACGGCGAAGGCGGCGAGCGCGTTGAGGGCGTGATGGCGGCCGGGCATGCGGAGCCGGACGGGGCCGAGCCGCCGCTCGCCGCGCCAGACCTCGAACACGGTCTCGAGCCCGTCGACGCGGAGGTCGCGCGCCTGCCAGTCGGCGTCGGGCGACGTCCCGTAGGTGACGAAGCGCTTGCGGATGTGCGGCACCAGGGCGCGCACCGCCACGCTGTCGAGGCAGAGGACGGCCAGGCCGTAGAACGGGACGCGGTGGATGAACTGGAGATACGCCTCGCGCACCCGGTCCATGTCCCGGTAGTAGTCGAGGTGCTCGCGGTCGATGTTGGTGACGACGGCGATGATCGGCGAGAGGAGGAGGAAGGTGCCGTCGCTCTCGTCGGCCTCGGCGACCAGGAACTCCCCCTGGCCGAGGCGGGCGTTGGTGCCGAGTGTGCGGAGCTTGCCGCCCACGACGACCGTCGGGTCGCGTCCCGCCTCGCGCAGCACGGCCGCCACCAGCGAGGTGGTCGTCGTCTTGCCGTGCGTGCCGGCCACCGCGACGCCGTACTTCATGCGCATGAGCTCGGCGAGCATCTCGGCGCGCGGCACGACGGGGATCTTCAGCTCGCGGGCGCGGCTCGCCTCGGGGTTCGCGAAGGTGACCGCCGAGGAGATGACGAGCACGTCGATGTCGTCGGTGATACGGGCGGCGTCGTGCGGGCCGATGTCGATGCGGGCACCGAGGCGTGCGAGCCGGCGCGTCGTCTCGCCGTCGACCAGGTCGGAACCCGTCGTAGCCGAGCGTCAGCAGCACCTCGGCGATGCCGCTCATGCCGATGCCGCCGATGCCGACGAAATGCACTCGCCGCTTCCGCCCGGTCACCGCACTTCCTCCGTGGCGAGATCGCCCGGACCACGCGCCCCACTCCAAGCCCACCACGAGCGATGCAATTACAGAAGCCTGGCGCCCTCTTCAAGTGGGCCGGCGATAATTCTAGCTCATCGGCGGCCCCCCTCCGCCGCCGATCAGACGCACGCACTCCGCCGCCACCTGCTCGGCGGCGTCCGGACGGCCGAGCGCGCGGGCTCGCGTGGCCATCGCCGCGCGCCGCACGGGGTCGTCCACCAGGCCGCGGATGGCGGCGGCGAGGCGCTCCCCGTCGCACTCCCGGTCGAGGATCATCTCCGCCGCGCCGGCGGCGACCAGCACCTCGGCGTTCAGCCGCTGGTGGTCGTCGGCGGCGTGGGGATAGGGCACGAGGATGGCGGGCAGGCCGACGGCGGTGATCTCGGCGCAGCTCATGGCACCCGCGCGCGCGATCACCAGATCGGCCGCCGCGTAGGCGCCGCCCATGTCCGCGATGAAGGGCTCGACGCGCGCGGCGAGCGCGAGCGCCCGGTACGCCCGGCGCACCTCTTCGAGGTCCGCGGGGCCGGTCTGATGGGTCACCTCGAGGCCCCGGGCCGCGGCCCCGAGCGCCGCCAGCGCCTCCACCACGGCGACGTTCAGGCGATGCGCGCCGGCACTCCCCCCGAAGACGAGCAGGCCCGGCCGGGCGCGCGGCGCCCGCGTCGCGCCGCCCAGGACCTCCCGGCGGATGGGGTTCCCGGTGTGGGCCGCGCGGCCGCGCGGGAAGAAGCGGGCGGACTCGGCGAACCCGACGCAGACCCGTGCCGCGAGCCGCCCGAGGAAGCGGTTCGCCGCGCCGGGCACGACGTTCTGCTCGAGGAGGACGATGGGGATGCCCGAGAGCCGCGCCGCGAGCACGACGGCGACCGACGCGTAGCCTCCGACGCCGACCACCAGACGGGGCCGGAGCTCGCCCAGGAGGCCCCGACCGCGCACCGCGCCGCGCGCCACCGCCGCGAGCCCGGCCGCGGCGCGCCCCGCGCCGCCGCCGCGCAGCTGCTGCCCCGGCAGCAGGCGGAGCGGGTAGCCGGCCGCGGGCACGACGCGCGCCTCGATGCCGCTCGCGGTGCCGACGAAGGTGACGTCGAAGCCCTGCTCGCCGAGGGCATCGGCGAGGGCGAGGCCGGGATAGAGGTGCCCTCCCGTGCCGCCGCCGGCGATGACCACGCTGCCTCGCCGTGCCGCGCCCGGCCGGGCCGGCTGCGATGCGGCGCTCATCATCCCGCCTCGCGCGCGAGCGCGAGCAGCACGCCCACCTGGGCGAGGGCAGCGATCATCGCCGAGCCGCCGTAGGAGAGGAACGGCAAGGCCAGCCCCTTGGTGGGCAGGCAGCCGAGGACGACGCCGGCGTTCACGAGGGCCTGGAGCACCAGCGAGACCGTCACGCCGAAGGCCGCGAGGCTGGCGAAGGGGTCCGGATGGCGGAGCGCCGTGCGCAGGCCGCGCGCCGCGATCACGCCGAAGAGCCCGAGCACGACCAGCGCTCCCGCGAGCCCGAGCTCCTCGCCGATCACCGAGAAGATGAAATCGGTATGCGCCTCGGGCAGGTAGAACATCTTCTGCCGGCTCTCCCCGAGCCCGACGCCCCACAGCCGGCCCGAGCCGAAGGCGATGAACGATTGCATCAGCTGGAACCCGATGCCGCGCGGGTCGTGCCACGGGTTCAAGAAGGCGAGCAGGCGCTTCACCCGGTAGCCCGCCCCTGTCGCCTCGTAGACGACGAGCGGCAGGGCGGCGATCACCGGCACCGCCAGATGCCGCGCGCGGACGCCGCCCGCGAAGAGCATCAGGAACAGGAGGGCGGCCGCGAGCGCCGCGGTGCCGAAGTCCGGCTCGAGCAGCAGGAGGCCCGCCACGAAGCCTACCACGAGGCAGTGGGGCACGACGCCGACCACGAAGTCGTGCACGCGCTCGCCCTTCTTGCTGAGCGACCGCGCCAGGTAGAGGACGAGGGCGACCTTGGCGGCCTCGGAGGGCTGCAGGCTGAGCGGGCCGAGGTGCAGCCAGCGCCGGGCGCCGCCCCGCACGAGGCCGATGCCCGGGACGAGGACCAGGACCAGCGCCAAGACGCTCGCGCCGAGCAGCGGATACGCCGCGCGCCGATAGGTCTCCGAGGACAGTCGGGAGGCGACGACGCAGGCCGCAGTCCCGAGGGCCACGGCCAGGAGGTGGCGTCGGAAGAAGTACAGCGAGTCGCCGAGCCGCTCCCGCCCGTAGAAGTAGCTCACGTTGAACACCATCACGATGCCGAGGCCGAGGAGGGTGGCCACCGCCGCGACCAGCCAGGGGTCGCCGCGGAGTCGGCCCACGACGCGCGGCCGCTGCCCCGCGAGCGGGCCGCGAAAGACGGGGGCCTGGGGCGCCGGACGCGGCACCGTCCCCGCCCCCGTCACCCGAGGGCCTCGATCGCCGCCCGGAAGGCGCGGCCGCGGGCGGCGTAATCCGCGAACATGTCGAAGCTCGAGCAGGCGGGCGCGAGCAGCACGACGTCGCCCGGCCGGGCGTGGGCCGCCGCCGCCCGCACCGCAGCCTCGAGCGACGGGACGTCCTCGACGGCCACGTCGCGCGCGAGGAGCGCCGCGGCGATCGCGGCGCGCGCCGCGCCGAAGACCAGGGCCACGCGGACCTTGCCGGCCGCTGCATCGGCCAGCGGCGCGTAGCTGCCGCCCTTGTCGACGCCGCCTGCGAGCAGGACGACGGATTGCGCGAATGACTCGAGGCTCTTCACCGCCGCCCCGACGTTGGTCGCCTTCGAGTCGTCGAACCAGTCCACGCCACGCCGGGTCGCGACCCGCGTCATCCGATGCGGGAGCGGCTCGAAGGCGTCGATCGCCTCCTGGACCGCCCGCGGCGGCGCGCCCGCGAGCCGGGCCACGGTGAGCGCGGCCAGGACGTTCTCGAGGTTGTGGCGCCCGACGAGCCGGGTCCGCGCGAGGTCGTAGCGCTCCTCGCCGGCCTCGGGGAGCCGCAGCGCCGCGTATCCTTCACCGGCGAAGGCGCCGCACGGCACCGGCGCCGCCCCGAACGACACGAGCCGCGACCCGAGGCGCCCGGCGAGGCGCCAGACGACCGCATCGTCGCGGTTCAAGACCGCGAAGTCCTCCGCCTGCTGGCGGGCGAAGAGGCGGGCCTTGGCGGCGGCATACGACTCGAACGAGCCGTGCCGGTCGAGATGGTCCGGCGTCAGGTTGATGAGGCAGCCGACCCGCGGCCGGAAGTGCTCCACCCACTCGAGCTGGAAGCTCGACACCTCGGCGACCGCCACGTCGGCGTCGCTGCCGACGGCGGCGATCAGCGGCGTGCCGAGGTTGCCGCCGACGAAGGCCCGTCGGCCCGCCCTCGCGAGCGCGAGACCGACCAGGCTCGTGGTCGTGCTCTTGCCGTTCGTGCCGGTGATGGCGACCACGGGGCACGCCAGCAGCTCGGCCGCCATCTCGATCTCGCTCCGCACCGGAAGGCCGCGTCGCAGCGCGGCCGCGAGCACCGGCGCCTGGCGCGGCACCCCGGGGCTGGGGACGACGAGGTCCATGCCGGCGAGCAGCTCGGGCCCCTCCTCGCCGAGCCGGAGCTCGACGTCCATCCAGGTGCGGCTCTCGACCCCCAGCGCTTCGGCCGGACGCCGGTCGGCCACCCGCACCCGGACGCCACGGGCGGCGAGCACCCGCGCCACCGCCTGGCCGGTGCGCTGGAATCCCAGGACGAGCGCCTGGCGCGGGAGGGCCATCAGCGCAGCTTGAGGGTCGACAGCGCGAGGAGCGCGCAAACGATCGACACGATCCAGAAGCGGACGATGATCTGCGGCTCGGGCCAGCCCAGGAGCTCGAAATGATGGTGGATCGGGGCCATGCGGAAGATGCGCTTGCGTCTCAGCTTGTAGGAGACGACCTGTCCGATGACCGACAGCGCCTCGACCACGAACACGCCGCCCACCAGCACGAGCACGACCTCCTGGCGCGTGATCAGCGCGACGACGCCGAGGGCCGCGCCGAGCGCGAGCGAGCCGACGTCGCCCATGAACATCTGGGCCGGGTAAGCGTTGAACCAGAGGAAGCCGAGCCCCGCCGCGGCGAGCGCGCCGCAGAAGACGGCGAGCTCGCCGGCCCCCGGCACGAACGGGATCTGCAGGTACTCGGCGATCTTGGCGTGGCCGGCGGTGTAGGCGAAGACCGCGAAGGTCCCCCCCGCAATCATGACCGGGCCGATGGCGAGCCCGTCGAGGCCGTCGGTCAGGTTGACCGCGTTGGCAGCCCCGACGATGACGAGCGCGCCGAACGGCACGTAC
The DNA here is from genome assembly GCA_005888095.1 of Deltaproteobacteria bacterium. Taxonomy (GTDB): domain Bacteria; phylum Desulfobacterota; class Binatia; order DP-6; family DP-6; genus DP-3. The sequence goes on from VBKF01000103.1 coordinate 100,224, forward strand.
CAGAGCCCGAGATCGGGATGCACTTCCTTGAAGAACGGCATGGTGAGGTGCCCGCCGTGCTCCGACCAGGCGTAGAGCGCGCCCGCGGCCGCGCCGGCGATCCCGAACTCGGCCGCGAGCCGTAGCTTGCCCGGAATGCCGGCCGACGTCCGTCGCCGGACCTTCGCGTAGTCGTCGACGAAGCCGACGAGGCCGTGGCCGAGGGTCACGAGCACCGCCACCCACACGTACCAGTCGTGCAGGTCGGCGAGCAGCAGGGTGGCGAGCAGCAACGAGAAGATGATCAGCGTGCCGCCCATGGTCGGCGTGCCGGCCTTGACGGCATGGGCTGCCGGCCCGTCGGAGCGGATCGACTGGCCGATCTGCAGCCGGACCAGGCGCCGGATGAGGGTCGGGCCGAGCAGCAGGGACAGGGTGAGCGCCGTGAGACCGGCGAGCAGCGTCCGGAACGTGATGTAGCGAAAGACGTTGAGGGGCGGGAAGCTCGTGTGCAGCGGGTAGAGGAGCAGGTAGAGCATCACGGCCTGCGCTCCGTCTCCAGACGCCGGAGCACTTCCTCCATGGCTGCGCCGCGCGAGCCCTTGAGCAGCACGAGGTCGCCGGGCCGGCACTGGGCGCCGAGCCTGGCCGCCAGGTCGTCGTGGCTGTGCGTGACGATGATCCGGTCGGCGGGCATCCCGGCCGCCTCCGCGCCTGCCCGCACCTCCTCGGCGTGCTCGCCGAGGAGGAACAGCGCGTCGAGGTTGGCGGCGGCGGCGGTGGTCCCGAGCTCGCGATGCGCCCGCGCAGCCTCCGTGCCGAGCTCCCGCATCTCCCCGAGGACGGCGAGGCGGCGCCGGCCCCGGCTGGTCGCCAGCGTGCGCAGCGCGGCGGCCATCGATGCGGGGTTGGCGTTGTAGGCGTCGTTCAGCACGGTCACCCCCGTCGGGAGCTGGGTCACCTCCATGCGCATCCCGGGCGGCTGGAAGGCCTCGAGGCCGGCGCGCACCAGCTCGAGCTCGACCCCGAGAACGTGCGCCGCGGCGGCCGCGGCGAGGGCGTTGGTCACGTTGTGACGGCCGGGCACCGCGAGCCGGACCGGCGCCTCCCGCCGCTCGAGCACGAGGCGGAAATCGATGCCCTCGAGGCCGCGATCGACGATCCCGGCGGCGGCGACCGGCAGCCCGGCGAGCGTCCCGAAGGGCACCTTCCGGCCGGGGAACGCATCGGCGGCGGCGGCCACCAGCGGATCGTCCGCGTTCACCACCGCGGTGGCCGACGGCCGGAGCCGCCGGTACAGCTCCGCCTTGGCCTCGGCCACGCCGTGCAACGAGCCGAGCCGCTCGAGGTGCGCCGGCGCGACACAGGTGATCACCCCCACGTCGGGCTCGGCGATCTCCGCCAGGCGCCAGATCTCTCCCGGGCCGTTCATGCCGAGCTCGACGACGGCGACGGCGTCGTCGTCGGCCAGGCGGAGGAGCGTGAGAGGCAGGCCGACCAGGTTGTTCTGCGTCCCCGTCGTCCGCAGGACCCGGCCGGCGCCGAGCGCGCGCTCGAGGATCGCGGCCAGCATCTCCTTGGTGGTCGTCTTGCCGTTGCTGCCCGTGATCGCGACGACGCGGGGCCGGCGCCGGCGGCGGTGGAAAGCCGCGAGGTTGCCCAGGGCCGCGAGCGTGTCGCGCACCAGGATGACGCCACAACCCGCCGAATCCCCGAGCGGCCGCTCGACCACGACGGCGCCGGCACCGCGCCGGGCGGCGTCGCCGGCGAAGCCGTGGCCGTCGTGCGTGTCCCCCCGGATGGCGACGAAGAGCTCACCCGCGGCGAGGGCCCGGCTGTCGGTCGTGACGCCGGGGAAGCGGGTCACGTGCCCGAGCCTCGCGAGCGTCCCGCCGGTGGCGGCGAGGACCTCCTCGAGCGTGAAGGCGGCGCCGGCGGCGGGTCGCTCCTTCTCCTCGGACGTGATCACCGCCCCCCCGCGTCCTGGCTCGCGAGGGCGCGGCGCACCTCCTCGCGGTCGTCCAGATGGCGCTTCTCGTAACCCACGATCTGGTAGTCCTCGTGCCCCTTGCCGGCCACCAGCACAAGGTCGCCCGGCCGGGCGAGGCGGATGGCGAGTGCGATCGCCGCCCGCCGGTCGGCCTCCACCAGGTAGCCCCGGCCGCCCGGTGCCGGCTTGCCGAGAGTCGGCATGCCCGCCCGACCGACCCCGGCCTCGATCGCCTCGAGGATGCGCAGCGGATCCTCGGTGCGCGGGTTGTCCGAGGTGAGGATCACGACGTCGCTCAGACGGGCCGCCGCCTCGCCCATCATCGGCCGCTTGCCCGGGTCGCGATCGCCGCCGCAGCCGAAGACGACGACGAGCCGGCCAGGGGTCAGCGGCCGCAGGACGGTGAGCACCCGGGCGAGCGCGTCGGGCGTGTGAGCGTAGTCGACCATGACCGTGAAGCCGGGTCCATCGAAGCGCTCGAGGCGGCCGGGCGGCGGCGCCACCGCCGCAAGCCCCGCCGCGATCGCCTCCGACGGCACGCCCAGCGCCCAGGCCGCCGCCGCCGCACCCAGGATGTTCTCCACCTGCGGGGCGCCGACCAGGCGGGTGCGGAAGGGGAGTCGCCGGCCGCCGAGGAACAGCATGCCCCGCGTCCCCGCCAGCGTCGTCTCGATGTCGAGCGGTCGTACGTCCGCATCCTCGGCGCGGCCGACCCGCACACAGCGCGTCTGCACCTCGTCGGCGAGCCGCGCGCCGGCCGGATCGTCGACGTTCACCACCGCCGCCGGATCGGGTTTCCCGCCCGCGGCGAGATGCTCGAGGAAGAGGCCGGCCTTGGCGCGGTAATAACGATCCAGGTCGCCATGAAAATCCAGATGGTCGCGCGTCAAGTTGGTGAACACGGCGGCGTCGAACCGGCAGCCGACGACGCGCTCCTGCGCGAGCGCGTGGGACGACACCTCCATGGCCACCTGCGTCGTCCCGGCACGCCGCATCTCGGCGAGCAGCCCCTGGAGCACCGGCGCCTCGGGCGTGGTGAGCGGCGCCGGCCGATCGAGGCCCGCAAAACGGTAGCCGACGGTGCCGATGACGCCGGCGCGGAGGCCGGCGGCCAGCCAGATCGCCTCGAGGATGAAGGTCGTGCTCGTCTTGCCGTTGGTGCCGGTGACCCCGACCAGCGTGAGCCCGGCACTCGGCTCCCCCGCCAGACGGGCGGCCGCGTGCGCGAGCACGCGGCGAACCGCGGCCACCGAAACCACCGGGACGCCGCCCTTCGCCGCCACCTCGCCCTCGGCGACGATCACGCGCGCCCCGCGGGCCACCGCCTCGGCCACGTGGCGGCGCCCGTCCGTGCGCAGCCCGGGGAGCGCGAAGAACGCCTCGCCGGGACGGACCGCCCGCGAGTCCGTGGCGATACCGGTCACCTCCACGTCCCTCACGGTCTCGCCGAGACCGTCGATGAGCGCGCCGAGCCGCATCAGGGCGACGCGATCGCCTCGACCGGGCTCAGGCGAAGCGCCAGGCGCCGCGCGGCCACGATCGGCGTCCCCGGCATCGGCTCCTGGGCGGCGACGTAGCCGGTCCCGGTCACCCGCACGTCCCAGCCCGAGACCTGCGCGCGAGCCAGCGCCTCGCGCAGCGAGAGCCCGAGGAAGCTCGGCGTCTCGGCGACCGACGACGCGGCCGCCGTCCTCGCCCGCCGCGCACCCGGCTTTTGCGGGGCGCCGCGCGGCGCCCGGGCGAGCACGATCGGCGCGGGCGGCTCCACGCCGAGGCGCTTCAGCACCCCCGCGGCGATCGCCCGGAAGACGGGCGCGGCCACGACGCCCCCATAGCTCGAGGTGGAGGGCTCGTCGATCAGCACGAGGATCACCGCGCGCGGCTCGTCGGCGGGCACGAATCCCACGAAGGAGCCGATGCGCTTGGAGGAGTACACTCCAGTGCTCGGGTCGACCTTCTGCGCCGTGCCCGTCTTGCCGGCGACCGGAAAGTCCTCGAGCCGGGCCTTCGTGCCGGTGCCGCCCTCATGCTCGACGACGCGGCGGAGCAGCTCCGTCGTGGTGCGAGCGCTCCGGGTGCTCACCACGCGCCGGACCGCGGTCGGCTCGTTCTCGAGCACCACCTCGCCGTCCGGCGCGACGACCCGCTTGACGACGAAGGGCCGGAGCAGCGTGCCGCCGTTGGCGATCGCCGCGAACGCGGCCGCCATCTGCACGGGGGTGACCGAGACGCCCTGGCCGAAGCTGAGCGTCGCGAGGTCGACGTGGGTCCAGCGCTGGACGGGCCGCACGATGCCCGGCGTCTCACCGGGCAGCTCGATGCCCGTCCGGCCACCGAAGCCGAAGGCGCGCAGGTAGCGATGGTAACGCTCCCGGCCGAGACGCTCGCCGACCTTGGCCGCCCCGATGTTGCTCGAGTACTGGATCACCTCGGCGAACGACAGCCACCCGTACGGATGCGTGTCGTGGATCGCCCTCCCGGCCGTCTGGAAGCGGCCGCGCTCGCAGAAGAAGAGCTCGCCCGGCGTGACCACCCGCTCCTCGATCGCCGCCGCGGCGAGGATCGCCTTGAACGTGGAGCCGGGCTCGTAGGGATCCGTGATCGCCCGGTTGCGGACCCGGTCGCGCCAGCGTTTGTCGGTCCAGTCGCCGGGCTCGTTCGGGTTGTAGGTCGGGACGTTGGCGAGCGCGAGCACCTCGCCCGTCGCCGGGTCGAGGACGACGGCCGCACCGCCCGCCGCACGGGCGGCGGCGACCCCGCTCTGGAGCTCGCGCTCGGTCGCCTCCTGGATGCCGGCGTCGAGCGTGAGCTCCAGGCGGCCGCCCTGGTCCGGCGCCGCTCGCACCCCGCCGGTGAACATCTCCCGCCCGCGCGCATCGCGGTCGAACTCCAGGTACTGCGGCTCGCCGCGGATGACGCGGTCGAAGCGCTGCTCGAGCCCCTCGAGGCCCTGAGAGTCCACGCCCACGAAGCCGAGGACGTGCGCGGCGAGGCTGCCGTGCGGGTAGAAGCGCCGCCCTTCCGTCACGGTGTAGACGCCCGGCAGTCCGAGCCGGCCGATGGCTTCGCCCTCGCGCGGCAGCGCCTGGCGCTTCAGCCAGACGAACGGCTGGCGGCTCCGGAGCTTCGCGCGCAGCGCCCGCAGCGGCATGTGCAGCGCGGTGGCGAGGCGCGCCAGCCGGCCGTCGGCCGCGGGCACATGCGCTGCCAGCTCGCGCGGCCGGACGTAGATCGACGGCACGTCGACCGAGAGGGCCAGCGGCTCCCCCGAGCGATCGACGATCGGTCCGCGGTGCGACAGGAGCTCGATGCGCTGATGGTGCTGCATGGCCGCGAGGCGAGCAAGCGCAGGCCCGCGGAGCACGGCCAGGTCGAGCGCCCGCGCCGCCACCAGGACGAAGAGCGCCGCGAAGAGGCCACCGACGGCGATCATGCGCCGCCCCCGCGCGGCTCTCACGGGAGCACCACCACCTGCCCCTTCTCGGGATCCCTCATGCCGAGGCGGCGGCGCGCGATGTCGGCGACGCGCGCCGGGTCGCGGAGAGTCGCGATCTCGACCTCGAGCTCCTGCCGCTCGTGCTCCAGCCGGAGCTGCATCTGGCGCGCCGACGAGAGCTCGTAGCCGAGGTTCACCGTCTCCAGGCGAAGCCAGACGCGCGCCATGCAGAGGACCACCAGCAACGCGCCGAGCGCCAGGGCGTGGCGCGGCAGGCCGCGCACCAGGCGCAGGACCCGGCGGGCATCGGACGACGGCCGCACGAGCGGTCGCCGGATGCGCAGCTCCGGATGGCGCGACGCGGCGCCGGTGGACTTCACTGGCTCGCCTCGAGACGCTCGACGACGCGCAGCCGCGCGCTGCGCGCCCGCGGGTTCCTCGCGACCTCCGCCGGCGCGGGGCGGAGCGGCCGGCGGGTCGAGAGCCGGACCTTGGCGCTCCAGCCGCAGGCGCAGCGCACGAGCCCGGGAGGGCAGAGGCAGTCCGCCGCCCAATGGCGGAAGGCTTCCTTCACGCGCCGGTCCTCGAGCGAGTGGTAGGAGAGGACGGCCAGGCGGCCACCGGGACGCAGCAGCTGGTAGCCGTCGGTCAGGAAGCGTTCGAGTGCGCCCAGCTCGTCGTTGACGGCGATGCGCAGCGCCTGGAACGTGCGGGTGGCGGGATGGATTCCCCCCCGGCCGGGGCCGACCACGCCCGACACGACCGCCGCGAGCTGGCCCGTGGTCCGGAGCGGACGGGCGCGCGCGATGGCCCGGGCGACGGCTCGCGCCCGCCGCTCCTCGCCGCACTCCGCGATCAGGCGCGCCAGCCGCGCCTCCGGCCAGCGGTTGACGATCTCGGCCGCGGTGCGCGTGCCGCTCGGGTCCATCCGCATGTCGAGCGGCCCCTCGCGCTGGAACGCGAAGCCGCGCTCGGGGGTGTCGAGCTGAAGGGAGCTGACGCCGAGGTCGAGGAGCACGGCGTCCGCGGCGTCCCATCCCTTCTCCGCCAGGATCGCGGCCGCATCGGCGAAGCTCGCCTGCCGAAGGTCTATACGGTCGCTCTCGGCCCGCAGCCGCTCGCGCGCGCGGGCGAGCGCCTGAGGGTCACGGTCGAGGCCGAGGAGGCTAGTGTCGGGTGCGGCGCCGAGGAGCGCCGCCGCGTGCCCGCCGAGCCCTACGGTCGCATCGACGAGACGGGCACCCGGTCGGGGGCGCAGCCACTCCACCACCTCCCCCAGCATCACCGGCACGTGGGCAGCGCCCACCGGCCCGATGCCCGTCTCGTTCGTCGTCGGTGGCACGTTCAGCGTGCGACGCCCGGCCATAGCGCTCGCCGCCCCCACCGTTCACTCCCACCTCCGCCCTGTGGCGGTTTGCTCTCACCTAATAATCACAGTTCGAGCTCTCCCAGGAGCTCGGGGTTCTCGAGCACGACGCGCTCGTCCTCTTCGAACACCTGCCGCCAGGTCTCCTTGTTCCAGATGCGAAACTTGTCGATGTCGCCGGCAAACATCGCGTCGCGGCCGAGGTCGGCGTACGCCCGGAGCAGCTCGGGAACGAGGATCCTGCCCTGGGCGTCGAGCTGGCACTCGTGTGCCCCCGAGACGTAGTAGTTCGCGAAGCCCACCACCCGCGGATGGAACCGGTTCTTGCCGAGGATGCGCTTCTCCAGCCGCCGCCAGGCGCCGAGCGGGTAGACGTCGAGGCAATGGCGGCCGCGGTGCGCGAACTTGGTGACGACAAGGCGCTCTTCCTGGAGCCCGGAGAGCGCCTCCCTGAAGCGGGCTGGGATGGCGACCCGCCCCTTGTCGTCCACCACGTGCTCGAAGTTCCCGCGAAACATCCCATTGGCCGGGGAGGGCTACCCCACAATGCTTCACTCCACAACCGCCACGCCCCACCTCTCCCCACAGCTGCCCGCGGCTATACTCCGCGCGCCCGCAGGCTGTCAAGGCGCCTCCCGCCCGTCGGACTAAAGCGTAAGCCGCGCGGGCCCTCCCAGCAGCGTTGGAGCCGCGCGCGGCTTTGCCGCGCGCGAGCGACGGGGTCCGGGGGCATCGGAGGAGCGCAGGGCGCGGCCCAGCCGCGCCCGAGCACCGCACGGGCCCCCGGGAGAATTTGAAATAAACACGCCGGAGGAGGTCTGTAAGCCGGATTCTGTCCCCCCGCTCACCGGGCGGGGGCAGCAGCCATTCGTCTGGTCCCCCGGTTGCCCGGGGGATCGAGCGACCGACCCGAGGGAACGGGCGGACCACCCGCGCCCGGCCTGGTGGGCCGGGCCTCCCTCCTACTCGGTCTTGCTCCGGGTGGGGTTTGCCGAGCATCCGTTCTCACGAACGGATCTGGCGAGCTCTTACCTCGCCTTTTCACCCTTGCTCCAGGCTCGTGGCCTGGGGCGGTCTCCTTTCTGTGGCACTTTCCCCCGATCGCTCGAAGCCGCCGTTAGCGGCCACCCTGCCCTGTGGAGTCCGGACTTTCCTCCCGCCGCGCTGCGCGGCGGGCGGCTGCTCGACCTCCTCCGGCGCACGGCGCCGGTCGTCCGCTACCCGCTCGCCTCCGCCCGCTCAGCCCGCCAGTATAGCATGCGCTGGCAGCTCGGGCAGAGGATCACCTGTTCGTTGCGCTGGAGCTCGTTGATGAGCTGGGGCGGGACGCGCATGCGGCAGCCCTGGCAGGTGCCCTCGCGGATCTCGACCACGGCCAGCCCGCCGCGCCGCGAGAAGATCATCTCGTACTTGCGGCGCAGCTCGCCGTCGAGGCCCTCGACCAGCGCGTTGCGGACCGTCCGCTCTCGCTCGATCTCGCCCGACAGGCGCGACACCGTCTCGCGCAGCGCCGCGGCCTCGGTCTCCATGGCGGCCCGCAGCCGCGCTAGCTCCTCCTCGATGCCGCGCAGCTTGGCGCTCCCCGCTTCGACCTGCTCGAGCACGCCGATCAGCTCGGTCTCGATGGTGCCCGTCTCCTCCTTGAGGAGGTCGACCTCCCGCCGTGCCACGCCGAGGTCCTTGTCGCTGCGGATGCGCGCGAGGCGCATGCGCCGGTCCTTCAGCTTCGTCTCGTTGGCGGTAAGCCGCGTCTCGAGCTCTTGCTGCCGTGCGGTCACGACCCCCAGCTCCCCGCGGGCCGCCGCGGCGGCAGCGCTCTGCGCCTGGACCGCCTCCTCGAGCGCGGCGACCCGGCCCTGCCCTTCCTCTACCGCGAGCGTCTTCGCGCGCAGGCTCTGGTCGATGACCTGGAGGTTCGCGAGTAGACCGATCTGCGTCGCCAAGTCTGACGTCCCTCCGTTGTCCCCCGGCGTTGGTGACGGGCTCGCGCGGCCGACGGTGGGCCCAGTGCGACTCGAACGCACGACCTACCGGTTATGAGCCGGCAGCTCTGACCGCCTGAGCTATGGGCCCACCAGGCGGGGTGCGAGTGAAGCACCGAAGCGGCTCTTCTGCAAGCCTGGGCGGGCTCAGCCGTCAAAGAAGCCTCGCAGGTTCCGCGAGCGGCTCGGATGCCGGAGCTTGCGGAGCGCCTTCGCCTCGATCTGGCGGATGCGCTCCCGAGTCACGGCGAAACGCAACCCCACCTCCTCGAGCGTGTGGTCGTTGCGCTCGCCGATGCCGAACCGCAGGCGCAGGACCTGCTCCTCGCGCGGGCTCAGCGTGGCCAGCACTTTCCGCGTCTGATCGCACAGGCTGCGATTCACGACGGCGTCGGCGGGAGCGATCGCCGACTTGTCCTCGATGAAGTCGCCGAGCTGGCTCTCCTCGTCCTCGCCGATGGGCGTCTCGAGCGAGATCGGCTCGCGGGCGATGCGCAGCACCTTGCGGACCTTGTCCGGGGTCATCTCCATGCGCGTCGCGATCTCCTCGGGAGTCGGCTCGCGACCCACTTCCTGGACCAGGAGGCGCGACACGCGGACCAGCTTGTTCATGGTTTCCACCATGTGGACGGGGATGCGGATGGTGCGGGCCTGGTCGGCGATGGCGCGGGTGATCGCCTGGCGGATCCACCAAGTGGCATAGGTGGAGAACTTGTAACCCCGCTGGTACTCGAACTTGTCGACCGCGCGCATGAGGCCCATGTTGCCTTCCTGGATCAGGTCGAGGAACTGGAGCCCGCGATGCATGTAGCGCTTCGCGATCGACACCACGAGACGGAGGTTCGCCTGGATCAGCTCCTGCTTGGCGGCGCGCGCGCGCCGTTCCGCCTGGTGCACGGCAGCGACCTGGCGCTGGAGCGCCGCGGCGGACAGCCCGGTGTCGCGCTCGATCGTCCGCAGCTGGCCCTGCGTGGTTCGAACCTGCTCGGCGAGCACCAGGAGGTGCTCGCGGTCGATCCGTCTGGCTCCGCCGCGCTTGCCCGCGCTCGCCGCGCCGGTGCTCTCGCGCAGCAGCTCGGGAATGCGCCGCCCGGTCTCGCGTTCGACGGCGTCCAGCTTCGCGGTGTGCTCGGCGGCGCTCGCGGCCGCGCGATCGAGGCCGGCGATGAGCTGCTCGATCTGCCGGCGGTTCAGGCCGAGCCGGCAGAGGGCCGAGAGGAGCCGCGCCTGGCGGCGGAGCCGCTGCTGGCGCCCTTCTCGGGCGTGCTGGCGCCGCCCGTTGTGTGCCGGCTGACCGGGCCGCGGCGGCGAGCCGCCGCACTCGTCGGCGAGACGGCGGAGGGTCGCGAGCTGTTTCAGGAAGCGGCGGCGGTGCGTCTCGTCGTCTTCGACCGGCTCGCCCTCCTCGTCGGTCTCGTCGCGCACGAGGTCCCGCAGGCGCACCTCGCCGGCCCGTAGCCGATCCCCGAGAGCGAGGACGCGCCGCAGCGCGTAGGGGCAACCGAGAACGCCGCGGATCATCTCGCGCTCGCCGGCCTCGATGCGGCGGGCGATCTCCACCTCGCCTTCGCGCGTGAGCAGGGCGACGGAGGCCATCTGCCGCATGTACATGCGGACCGGGTCGACGCTCCCCGCCGTGTCGCGGTCGACCGCGACGGCGGGCGCCGGCTCCTCGTCGCCCTGCGCCTCCTCCGCCGGCTCCGGGGACTCGTCCTCCTCCGCGTCGAGCGTCCCGAGCATGGCGACCACACCGTCGAGACGCTCTGGGGCTACTTCATCTGGCCGCGTCGACCGCTTCGCTGCCTGGTTCGTGCTCATCTCTGGAAGCCTTCTCCGTTTGGTTACGCATCCGTGCGGTCCACCGCGACACCCTTCGACCTCAGGTGCGCGTCTTGTCCGTGAACTCCTGCCACTGCTGCCGGGCGGTGCGGGCCGCCATCTCGTCGCCGCGCGCCTCGGCGGCACGGATCTCCTCCCGCAGGCGGCGCTGCGCGTCGCTCTCGCGCCGCCGGCGGATCGCGGCCACGCAGTCCGCGAACTCCTGCTCGCGATTCTCCCGCTCGGCTGGATCGTCGCCGAGGAGCCGGGCCGCGACGCGGTCGCGGAGCGCGCGCGGCAGCGACTGGACGAGCGCCGCGGGCTCGGCCGCACCCGCCGCCGCGGCGATCGCCTCTGCGGTCGCACGCCACTCCGGATGCTGGAACTCGGCGATGACTCCCGCGTCCCGGACCCGCGCGGCGACGCTCGGGTCCGCCGCCATCAGCTCCACGAGCAGCGCCTCGGGTCCGCGCGCTCCGCTCGCCGCCGGCACCGGCGCAGGCGGCTCCACCGCGCCCTCGCTGCGCAGCACCTCCTCGCGCACCCCGAGCCGCGCTGCCGCGAGCCGCGCCAGCACGTCGTGCTCGAACGGGTTCCGCACCTTCTTCAGGATGCGCGCGACCTCGCGCGCCGCCTCGGCCCGCCGTCCCACCGCCGCGGCATCCGGGCCGGCCAGCTCGGTGACGTACGCGTCGACCAGCGGCACGGCGCCGGCGAGACAGCGCTCCAGGGCGGCCGCGCCGTGCGCGCGGACGTAGCTGTCCGGATCCTCGCCCGCGGGGAGGAAGGCGCCCTGCCCCCACAAGCCTGCCTCGACGAACACCGGGAAGCTGCGCGCCGCGGCCCGCCGGCCCGCCGCGTCGCCGTCGAAGCAGGCGATGACGCGTTCCGTGAAGCGCCGGAGCGTGCGCAGCTGCTCGACGGTGAGCGCCGTCCCGAGCGGGGCCACGGTCTCCGCCACGCCCGCCTCGGCGAGGGCGATCAGGTCGAGGTACCCCTCGACGACGATGGCGCGCCCCGTCTGCCGGATCGCATCCCGCGCCTGGCTGAGCCCGTAGAGGGTGTGCCCCTTGCGGAAGAGCGGGGACTCGGGCGAGTTCAGATACTTCGGTGGGGGGTCCCCGGCGGTGGGACGGCCCGGGAGCACGCGTCCCCCGAAGGCGACGATCCGCCCGCCCGCGTCCGAGATCGGGAACATGAGGCGGTCGCGGAAGCGATCGAGGAGACCGGACCCGGCGCCGGGGCGATCGCGGCGGAGCAGGAGGCCCGCGGTGAGGCAGTCCTCGACCGGGAACCCCTTGGCGCGCAGGTGTCGCCCGAGCGCCTCGCCGCTCGCCGGCGCGTAGCCGAGGCCGAAGCGGCGCACCGCCCCCTCGCCGACGCCCCGCTCGGCGAGGTAGGCACGGGCGCGGGCGCCCGCCGGGCCGGCGAGCTCGGCCTGGAAGAACGCCGCGGCGGCCGCGTTGACCGTGACGAGGGGCTCGCCACGGGGGCGCAACCCGCCCTCGTCCTCGGGCACCGGGATGCCGAAGCGCGCCGCCACGCGGCGCACGGCGTCCGGGAACGGGAGCGACTCGACGCGCATGACGAACGAGAAGACGTCGCCGTGCTCGCCGCACCCGAAGCAGTGGAAGAAGCCGCGCTCCTCGCTCACCGTGAAGGAGGGTGTCTTCTCGGCGTGGAAGGGACAGAGCCCGACGAAGCTGCGCCCTCGCCGCCGGAGCGCGACGGCGTCGGACACGACCTCGACCAGGCTGGCCCGTTCGCGGATACCTCGGATCGCGTCGTCGCGGATGCGGCCAGCCATACGCGTCCTCAGGCCCGCCGGTTGGCCGCGCCGGGGCCGGCGGGGCTCGAAGGGCTCAGGGTTCGTCCGACGCTCACCACGCCCGTGGCCAGGTCCGTCAGCGGCCGGCCGAGCCGTGAGGCCGCGATCACCTCGGCGAGCGCAGCGGACGGGACCAGGCGCTGGGCGAGCAGCAGCGCGAAGCCGAGGAGGGCCGCCCCCTTGGCGAGCCCGAAGACGGCCCCGGCGGCGCGGTTGAAGGTCACGAGGAACAGCGCCCGGGCGACGCGGTCGGCCAAAGCGCCGAGCAGATGGGTAGCCAGGTTGACGGCGACGAAGAGCGCCGCGCAGCCGATCACATCGGCCAGGACCGGCCGCAGGAGATGGCGCACGACGAGCTCGGCCCCGAGAGCCGGGCCCCAGGCCGCCGCCGCGAGCCCTCCGGCGAGCAGCCCGACGAGCCCGACGCTCTCCCGGCAGAAGCCGCGTACGTATCCCCGGAGCGCGAAGGGAACCAAGAGGACGACGAGCAGCGCATCGACCTGGTTCACGGACATCCTCCCGGTCCGACGGGGGCGGCCGGACCCGGAGTGGAGCGGAGGGGGGGCCTAGACAGGCGTGCGGGCGGCGCGGCGCAGGGCGCGCTTGCGGGCCGCCATCGCCTTCTTCTTCCGCCTGACGCTTGGCTTCTCGTAATGCTCCCGCTTGCGCAGCTCGGCGAGAATGCCGGCTTTCTCACACTGTTTCTTGAAGCGACGGATCGCGCTCTCGATGGGCTCGTTCTCCTTGACCCGAACCCCTGCCATGCGCTGCATTCACCCCCTCTCCGGGCTCCCGCCGCCGCGACGGCGCCGCGGCGGTGGAAGAGCGAAGAAGGGACCATTAAGGAAAAGCCATGGTCAGTCAAGGTCGGTTCGCGAACTTGTGCCCCGCCTGGCCGCACCGGCGGCCGCAATTTGCAAGAATCGCTCCGGGAAATCGGTGAAGACGCCATCGACGCCCACCGCCACCAGGCGGTCGAAATCGGCTTGCGCATTCACCGTCCACACGCGGACGGCGAGCCCCGCAGCCCGCGCCGCCGCGACCGCCGGGGGGGTGGCCACCTCCTTGCGGAGATGCAAGGCTCTCGCACTGACGCGCTCCGCAAGGCGGATCGCGTGGGGCACCGGCTCCTGCTCCCAGAGGATGGCGAGCGTCGCCGATGGCGCGCGGGCTCGCAGCCGCTCGAGGGCATGCCCCGCGAAGGACGAGAAGACGACGCGCTGGGCAGCCCCCGCCCGCTCGACGACGGCGAGCGCCCGGGCCTCGAGGCCGTCGTCGTCCCGCTCCGGCTTGAGCTCGACGTTCACGGGAAGCGGCACCGCGGCCAGGACCTCGGCGAGGGTCGGCACCCGCTCACCCGCGAAGGCGGTCCCGAACCAGCGTCCCGCATCCAGCCGGCGGAGCTCGGCCAGGGTGAGCGCCGAGAGCGGGCCGGCGCCGTCGGTGGTGCGCTCGAGCGTCGCGTCGTGGAACACCACCACCTCGCCGTCGCGCGTGAGCTGGACGTCGAGCTCGATCATGTCGGCGCCGAGCTCGACGGCGCGGCGGAACGCCGCCAGGGTGTTCTCGGGATGCGTGCCGCTGGCCCCGCGGTGGGCGATCACGAGGCAACGCACGCGCTCCCCATAGGCGGCGCATGACTTTCCGTCAACCGATTCGCCTGGCATAGACGCGGCGTGGAGTGGCTGCTGCTGCGCGTGGCCGTGCCCCCCGCGACGGCCGAGCCGCTCGCCGACTTCCTCGTGGCCGAGGGGGCGCCGGCGGTCGTGCGCGAGACGGAGGGCGTGGCGCCGGACCGCGTCGTCGTCGAGGCGCACGTGCCCGCGAGCGCGCACACCCGCGTCGCGGCCGCCCTGGCCGGTTACCTGGCCGGCACGGGCGACGTGGCCATCGAGAGCGCCCCCCTCGCCGACGTCGACTGGGAGGGCGTTTTCCGCCGCCACCACCGTCCCGTGCTCGTCGGCCGCCGCCTCGCGATCGCCCCGCCGTGGGACGTGCCGGACGGCGGGGGCCGCGAGGTGATCGTCATCGAGCCCGGCCAGGCGTTCGGCACGGGACAGCACGCCACCACGCGGATGTGCCTCGAGGCGATCGAGGCGGAGGTCACGGGCGGGCGGGTCGTCTCCGCCCTCGACGTGGGGACGGGCTCCGGCCTGCTGTCGGCGGCGCTCGCCCGGCTCGGCGTGCCGCGCGTGGTCGCCCTCGACGTCGACCCCGACGTCCTGCCGCGCGCCCGGGCGAACCTCGACCGGAACGGCGCGCCGGACGTCCGTCTCCTCTGCGGGCGCGCCGACGCCTGTCGCGGCCGCTTCGACCTGGTGGTCGCCAACCTGCTCGCCGACGCGCTCGTGCACGACGCCGCCGCGCTCGCCGCGGTGACGGCGGAGGAGGGTCACCTCGTGGTGTCGGGGCTGCTCGACACCCAGGTGGAGACGGTGACCGCCGCCTTCCCCGCGTGGCGGACGGTGAGCGTGCGCGCCGAGGACCGCTGGCGCACGCTGACGCTCGCGCGGGCCGCGTAGTGCTCCGCCTCTTCGTCCCGAGCACCCAGGCGGCCGGCGGCCGGGTCCGTATCAAGGGCGCCGAGCTGAGGCACCTGCGCACGCTGCGCCTCCGCCCCGGCGACGTCCTCGTCGTCTTCGACGAGCAGGGAGCCGAGCACGAGGTCCGCCTCGAGCGCGTCGGCGGCCGCGAAGCGTCGGCGGCGATCGTGGCGACGGCCCGGCCGGCGCGCGAGCCGCCCCTCGCGCTCGTGCTCGCGCCCGCGCTGCTCAAGAGCGCGAAGATGGACCTGGTGGTCCAGAAGGCCACCGAGCTCGGCGTGGCGCGCATCGCGACGGTCCGCTCGCGTCACACGATCGGCACCGGCCACCCCGAGCGGTGGCAGCGCATCGCCCTGGCCGCCGCGAAGCAATCGGGACGCACGGCCGTGCCGGTCGTGGACCCGCCGGTCGCGCTCGCCGACCTGGTGCGACAGCCGTGGCCGGGCGTGCGCGTGATCTGTTGGGAAGGCGAGCGTTCCACTCGCCTTGCCGCCCTCCCTCCCCGGGCCGATGCGGCCATCATCGTGGTGGGCCCGGAAGGCGGCTTCGCCACGGACGAGGTGGGGGACGCGCGCGCCCACGGCTTTACACCCGTTGGACTCGCGCCTCGCATCCTGCGCGCCGAAACTGCCGCCGTCGTCGCGGTCGCGCTATGCCTGCACCGGTGGGGCGACGTGGGCTGAGCGCGCGAAGTGGCGACCGCGTCCACGGCGGGAAGGGGCGCCGACTCGGCGACCCACGAAGAAACCCGGTAGTGGGTCAGTCTGACCCCGCGGCAGCTTTAGCAGGCGAAAGAGGCGGCCAGGTACCAGAGAGAGCGCTCTCAGCGGGCGTCCTCAGTAGCCTTCGGCGCGACGAGAGGTCACTTCACCACGGGTCCCCGCGTGCGCGTCGACCGCGCGCTCCGGGGTCAGGCCGGGGAGATCGAGCTCGCCCCGTTGCAACTGCCCTATCCGGCCGCGCCGACCCCGCGGCCGCTCGTCGATCCCGAGCAGACCGTGCCGGCGCCAGCCCACCGCGGCAAGCCAGGTGCGCGCGCGGACCACGGGCGCCGCGGCGGCCACGGTCGCGACGGCCTCCCGCCACCCGTCGAACCACAGCGCCGACGAGCACGGATCCAGGCCGCGTTCTCCCGCGCAGTGCTTCTGGCGATTCCTCAGCACATAGGCGATCGCGTTGTGCACCTCGCGCGGCGTCGTGAGCGCCCGGGCGTGGTACCGGTCACCCCAGACGGCGCCGCGGCGGCCGAGGGCGCGGTTGACCGCCCGCGCCATGCGGATGACAAGGCCCCGGACGCCGCGGCCGAGCGCCCGTGTGTCATCGGCCTCGACGATCAGATGGACATGGTCGTCCTGAACACTGAAATGAAGGATCGGATCCTGAAGCCGCCGTGGGAGGCCGCGGCGAGCGCGCGGCGGACGACCGGAAAGACCCGTGCGGCTCGCAGGCAGCGGACGGTATGGCCGCTGCGGAGAGTGACATGCACGGGGTACGCGGCGGTGTGTGCCGGCCGGGCCTGGTGCGGGACGCCCGGGCGGCGGCCCGGGGTGACCTTGCGGCCCGCGCCGGGGCGACGGCCGCCCCAGGTGCGCGGCTGAGGGAGCAACAGCTGCAAGGCGCAGGCCATCTTGTTTCGGCGATAATAGCAGGATAGCTATCATGTGCCAAGGCTGGCGGACCGCCAGGAGGAAGGCTGGGGCAGCGGCTTCCGACCACCGACGCCAGTCGCCGTCGATCGCGAACGCGCAGCGGGACCGTCTGCGGGCTTGCCGCGTCCGGTGACCGGGCATAGCATCCGAGCCGATGCCGGCGTCGGCCCTCCGCATCCTCTACGTGATGGATCCCCTCGCGCGCATCCTGGTCGACAAGGACACCACCTTCGCGTTCATGCTCGAGGGCGAGCAACGGGGCCACGAGCAGTACCACTGCGGCATCGAAGACCTGTTCGCCGAGCAGGCGCGGCCCGTCGCCCGCGTCCGGCGGATGCACGCCCGGCGGGCCGATCCGCCCCACACGCTCCACGAGGAGCGGACGGTTCCGCTCGTCTGGTTCGACGTCGTCTTCATGCGCAAGGACCCGCCCTTCGACCTCGCCTACTACTTCGCCACGCAGCTGCTCGGCCTGGTCGATCCCCGCGTGACCTTCGTGCTGAACGACCCCCGAGGGCTGCGCGAGGCGAACGAGAAGCTCTATGCCCTCCGCTTCCCGGACCTCGTGCCCGAGAGCCTGGTGAGCGCCGAGCCCGCGCGCCTGAAGGCCTTCATGGAGTCGCTCGGCGGCGAGATGATCGTGAAGCCGCTCGACGGCTACGGCGGCGCCGGGGTGTTCCACCTGCACCGCGCCGACCGCAACCTGAACGCGATCCTCGAGCTCTCGACGCGCGACGCGACGCGCCTCGTGATGGCACAGCGCTACCTGCCCGTGGTGCGCGAGCAGGGCGACAAGCGGCTCATCGTGCTCGCCGGCGAGCCGCTCGGCGCCGTCCGGCGCATCCCGCGCGAGGACGAGCACCGCGGCAACATCCACGTCGGCGGGCGGGTCGAGCGGGCGCCGGTCGACGCCCGCGACCGCGAGATCTGCCGGCGCATGGCGGAGCGGCTGAACGCCGACGGGCTCTACTTCGTCGGGCTGGACGTGATCGGCGGCCTAGTGACCGAGGTGAACGTCACGAGCCCGACGGGCGTGCAGGAGATCGACCGTCTCGACGGCGTCTGCCTGGAAGCGCGCGTGCTCGACTTCGTCGAGGCGCGCGCGGCGACGCTCGACCGCCGGGCGGCCGCTCACTGAGCGGAGAGCGCGGTCGCGGCCAGGTAGCGCCACAGGCTCGTGCGCACCTGCCAGCGACCGTTGACGCGCTTGCCGACCGCGATCACCCGGCGGCGCGGGCTCATGCTCTTCGTCTGGCGGCCCTTCGTCTGCGTCATCCCCAACCCCTCCCCTCGGGGGCCGGGAGAGCGAGTTCCGTGCCGCGCAGGCGCAGCCGGTCAGGTCACGGTTTTTCGGGCGATGACGCAGGAGGCCATGGCATCGGCCGCACCATTTCGCACGCTGTCGGCCATGGCGGGTACAAAAGCGGCCGGCGGGCCGGCCGGGCTCACTCGCCAGGCTTGTCGGAGGTCGCGGGGAGAACGCCGGCGCGGAGCGCCAGGACCTCGGTCCGTCGGACGCGGACCTTGCCCCGCCCCTCGACCGGCCTGAGCACGCCGCTCTGGATCAGCCTTCGCACCGTGGCGTCGCCACAGCGGAGCATCTTGCCGACCTCCTCGACGCTGACCGTCGCGGGCATCGTGGCCTCGGCCCCGGCGACGCCCGCCGGGAGATCGTCGGCGCCCAGGTCGACGCCGGGCGCGATGCCGGCCAGGAGATTCACGGGCCGCACCGGAAGCGGCGTCCGTGGCTCGCTCGACGGGCTCCTCCGCTTCCTTGTCATTCCACCTCCCCTGCGTCGCGCGCGGGAGCGCTGCTAGCACGGCTGGACGGGGGAATCCAGCGTCCGGGTTCCGGCGCTACGGGTCGCACACCAGGTTCATGTCGACGTGGAGCGCCCCCGAGTTGTCGGTGTAGACCGTGTCGCTGTCGGACGCCGTCACCGGGTCGCCCCCACTCACGGGAAGCTGCACGACGTACGAATGGTCCGATGTCGGCGTGCCAGGCGATCCCACGGGGACGAGGTGCATGCCGTTCACCGTGATGTTCGTGACGTGGCTCGGGCCGCTCGGGTCATTCGTCCAGAACTCGTAGTCATACGTGTACTGGCAGTTGAAGCTCCCGCCGTGGCAGACCGTGCCCGTGATCGTCAGCTCGAGGGTGCCGCTGGCGGGCGCCGAGGCGAGCAAGGTCTGTGGCGAGCCGTCCGTCGAGCTGATCGACGCCGTCCCGAGAGGGCCGCCGCAGGGCTGGAGCGTCGTCGTCGTGGTGCACAAGGGGAGCGTGGTCGTCGTCGTGGTCGTGGTGGTCGTGGTGCCCCACAGCAGCGACTCGCATCCCGCTGGCCCCTCGACGGCGAGGCTGCCCGAGTACTGCAGGCGCAGGTCCATGGCGGCGGGAAAGGTCGCGCTCGCCCCGCCGTCGTAACACACGGTGAGCTGGTACGGGCTCCCGCCTCTGACCCGCATCGTGGCAAGACCCGTCCAGGCGCTGCACGAGCCGCTGCCCACGCTGCTCTTCGCGCCCTTCCTGCCTGGCGACGTGACGCTGACGCGCCACTGGCGGCCCGGCGCGTCGCAGCCGTCACGGCTGTCGACGAGCAGCCTGCCCGCGCTGGCGGCCGAGAGACGGTAGGTCAGGCAACACGTGTCGCTGTTGAAGGCGAGCGACGTGACCTGCACCTGAAGGGGCGTCACTTTGGCCAGCAGAGCGCCGCCCGGGAATGCGACGGCGATGACCGATACCGCGGCCAGCAGCGTGACAGCACGAAAGCCCATGGATCCTCCGGAGTCCGCCGGCTTTGCAAGATCGGGTCCCACGGCGGCGATGCGGCCAGACAACCGCTGCGTCGCCTGCCACACGACAAATTCATGACGCGGGTTGCCTTCGCTCGCACCGACCTCCTCGTTCGGGGCAGTGAAGTTCGCCGTGCGCCATGCCGATAGGACTGTCGGGGAACCATGGGACGGGAGCGGACGAACGCCGCCGGGCAGCGCCGGTGCCCGCCCGTCGTTTCCGCCGTCGTGTGCGCCGCATGGCTGGCCGGCTGCGGCGGACACGAGCTGCCGCTGCGCATCGGCATCAACGCGTGGCCGGCCAACGAGCTGCTGTTTCTGGCGCAGGAGAAGGGCTTCTTCGCCGCGCAGGGCGTCGACGTCCGCCTGATCGAGTACAGCTCGCTCGGCGACGTCCGGCGCGCCTTCGACCGCGGTCAGATCGACGGGATGACCGGCACGCTGGTCGAGCTCCTGCAGTCGCGCGACGCGACCGGACGCGCCCCGCGCGCCTTCATGGTCACCGACTTCTCGAACGGCTCGGACATGATTCTCGCCCGCGGCAACATCACGGCGGTCTCGGAGCTGGCGGGTAAACGGGTGGCCGCCGAGCCCGAATCGGTCGGCATGTTCGTGCTGGCCCGCGCGCTGGCGCGGGAAGGCATGCCGTTCTCCGCGGTCGCCGTGGTCGCAACGGATCAGACCGACATGGCGAAGAACCTCGACAGCGGCTGGGTGGACGCGGCCGTGACCTATCCACCCGTCTCCTTCGAGATCCTGCAGATCCCCGGCACGCGCGTCCTCTTCAGCAGCGCCGACATTCCCCGCGAGGTGGTGGGCGTCGTGGCGCTCGCCGGCGACGTGCTCGAGCGGCGGCCCGATGACGCCGCCCGCATCCTCCGGGCATGGGACCAGAGCCTCGCCTACGCGGCCGAGCACCCGAGCGAGGCCCGGGAGCTGATGGCAAGCCGCGAGCGGATCAGCGTCGAGGAGTTCAGCGAGGCGCTGGCGGGCATCACGCTGCTCAGCTCGAAGGAGCAGCGGCCGCTCTTCGAGCCCGGGGGGCCGCTTGCCAAGGCGATCGGCGCCACCGCCGAGCTCCTCCGCACGGCGGCGCAGATCCGGAATGGCAGCGCCAGCGCCGAGTGCCTCGCTCCGGAGCCGCTGGTCCGGGCGATCGCACGCCGATGACACCGTAGCACGTCAACGTTGCCGGCCCTCCCCCGCCAGGCGCGCGATCACGGCCACCAGCGCGGCGGGCGCGACCGGCTTCGGCACATGGGCCTGGTACCCGGCGAGGAGCGCCCGCCTGCGGTCCTCGACCCGTGCGTAGGCGGTGAGCGCTGCGGCTGGAATCCGACCTCCGTCCTCGGACGCCAGCGCCCGGACCCTCCGGATGAGAGCGTAGCCGTCCTCCCCGGGCATGCCGACGTCGCTCACCAGGACGTCGGGTCGGAAGGTTGCCAGCGCCTCGAGCGCCTCCACGGACGAGGCCGCCACCGCGACCCGGGCGCCGCACTGCTCGAGCACCGCGCTGACCGCGTCGCGCGCGCCGGCTTGGTCGTCCACGACCAGCACCCGCACACCAGCCAGCGTCGGGACGCTGTCGAGCGTCGCGTCCGCGATCGGCCGTGGCTCCGCCTCGCTCCTCTGGACCGCTTCCCGGATGGCGGCGAGCGGAAGGTCCACGGTGAACGTGGCGCCGCGGTCCTCGCCGGGGCTCTCGGCACGCACCGTGCCACCGTGCATCTCGACCAGCTGGCGAACGATCCCGAGCCCGATGCCGAGGCCGCCATGCACCCGCGTGGTCGTGCTGTCGGCCTGGCGAAAGGGCTCGAAGATATGCGGCAGGAAGCCCTCGGTGATGCCCTTGCCCGTATCCGCGACCGTGATGCGGGCGGACGACTCCTCCGTCTCCAGCCGCACCGTCACCCGGCCGCCCTTCGGCGTGAACTTGATCGCATTCGACAGGAGGTTCCAGACCACCTGCTGCAGCCGGGCGGCGTCCCCCGACAGCGGGCCGACTTCGGAGTCGAGCACGCACTCCACGCCGAGCCGCTTGGCCTCGGCTGCCGGCCGCACCGCCTCGAGGGCCGCCCGGATCACCGACGCGAGGTCGACCGGACCGGTGTCGAGTCGGAGCTTTCCTGTGACGATGCGCGAGACGTCGAGCAGGTCGTCGATCAGCCGGGTCATCACCCGCGTGTTGCGGTCGAGCGTCTCGAGCGCGCGGGCGGTGGTGGATTCGTCGAGCGCCCGGCGCCGGAGCAGCTCCGCCCAGATGAGCATGGTGCTGAGCGGGGTGCGGAGCTCGTGCGACAGGGTCGCGAGGAACTCGTCCTTGGCGCGGTTGGCCTCTTCGGCCTCCGTGCGGGCGGCCTGCTCGCGCTCGAGGAGGTGCGCGCGCTCCTCCTCGGTGCGCTGCCGCTCCGTGACGTCATGCAGGACGATCGTGTGCAGCGTCTGCCCGACGGCCTCGGCCGGCGTGATCGAGACCTCGATCGAGAATTCCTCGCCGTCCGAGCGGCGCCAGACGAGCGTGCCGGACGTGCCGCCGCTGCGCAGCCGGTCGCCCCCCTCCGTGAAGCGGATCTGCTCGGCATGCCCGGCCTGGAACCGCTCCGGGACGAAGCGATCGATCTTCTGCCCGAGGGCCTCCGCGGCCGAGCAGCGGAGCATCCGCTCCGCGGCCGCGTTGAAGACCACGATGCGCCGCTCCGCGTCGATGGTGATGATCGCGTCCGTCACCGAGCCGATGATGCCCGTCAGGCGGGCCTCGCTGGCGCGCAGCACCTCGGCCGAGGCCCGGCGCTCGATCAGCGGTAAGGCGAGCGCGATGCACTGATCGCCGGCGTCGCCGAGCAGAGCCATGCCGATGATCAGGACGGGGATGCGGCTGCCGTCTCTCCGCAGGTACTCCTTCTCGAACGGCGAATAGGCACGGCGGCGCTGGAGCCGTCCGATCGCGCTGGCGTCGAGCGAGCGGTGCTCGGGCGGTGTCAGCTCGATCCAGTTGAGGCGCCCCGCCTCGAGGTCCTCGCGCGAGCAGCCCACCATCCAGAGGAACGCGTCGTTGGCCTCCCGGATGGCGCCGTCGAGGTCGCCGACGATCACGCCGATGACGCTCGATTCGAAGACGGCCCGCAGGCGCCCCTCGGCCACTCCCAGCTGTTGGCGCAGCGACTCGACCTCGGGCGCGCGGCCGCTCAGGGCCCGGAGCATTCGGGGGACGTCCCACATGCCTGCCTCGCGTGATCGCATGATAGCCCGGCGGACCGCCGCGTCGCCAACCGCGGGGATCGCTCGCTTCAGCCCGCCGCTCGGGGCCGCCGCCTTCCGGCGAAGTGGGGGAGGACCTCCCTGCCGAAGCGCCGCAGGGAGTCGACGATGTCGTCGTGCCGGAGGAAGAGCATCAGGTCGACGCCCTGCGACTCGTACCACTCGATCGACTCGATGCAGCGCCGCGCACCGCCGACGATCACCGAGCGGCGGTCGACGAGCTCCTGGAGGTCGCGCTCCCGGTACGCCTCGCGCGCGATGCGGTCGCGGTACCAGGCGTAGCTCTGGTCCGCCGACAGGGTGCCCAGCGAGGCGTAGACCAGCTCCACGAGGTTGGCGTACCAGGTGGCGCCCTCGCCCGCCCGCGCGGCCGCGTCGGCGTCGTCGCGGCCGCAGAACAGGATCGTGAAGGCGGCGAACTGGTCGTGGATGAACTCGCCGACCGGCCTGGCGCGCGCGATCGCGTCGCGGTAGGAGCGCACCTTGGCGTCCATTCCGAACGGGTCGGAGAGCGAGAAATGCATGAAGCCGATGCCGCGCTCGCCGGCGAGGATCGCCGACTCCGGCTGCGTGCCCGACATCCAGATCGGTGGATGCGGCTTCTGGACCGGCTTCGGCAGGACGTTGCGCGGCGGCATCTTGAAGGTCGGCGAGTCCCAGGAGAACTCGTCCTGCGTCCACATCCTCGGGATCATGCGCAGGGCCTCGTCCCACTGCGCGCGCGTCAGGCTCGGGTCGATCCCGAAGCCCTCGAGCTCGAGCGCCGACGCCGACCGGCCGGTGCCGAAATCCAGCCGGCCCCTGCTCATGATGTCGAGCGTCGCGGCCATCTCCGCCGCCCGGATGGGATTGTTGTAGTTGAAGGGCAGCAGACGGACGCCGTGCCCGATGCGGATCCGCGACGTGTGCTGCGCCACCGCCGCCAGCCACACCTCGGGCGCGGACGCGACCGAGAACTGATCCAGGAAGTGATGCTCGACCGAGAAGACGTGGGAGAAGCCCACCTCTTCGGCGACCCTGACCTGTTCGAGCGCCTCCCAGAAGCCGTCGGACACCGACGTCTCCGTCCACGGACGCGGCACCTCGATCTCGTACAGGAGCCCGAACTGCATTCGCCCTCCTCGCTCGGGGCGGTTGCCGCGAAGCGCGCCCGCCGGCCGCCCGCAACATCGCCCGGGCGGGCGTTCGCGGCAAGCGGCCGCCGCCATCGCCCGCCCGACGGGCAGTTCGGAGGACCGGCGTCGAATCCGCTCGTCCTTCGTGAGGACGACCCAGCCGCGCTGTCCCACCACCGCGAGCCACTGGACGTCCGGGGCGTCGGCGGCGAAGTGGTCGTCGTGAACCTCGACGCGCATACCCGCTTGCCGCAGAGCCTCGGGCACGATGCGGCGCCCGAGATACCGGTCAACGAAATAGACGGCCTCAGGCCGCTTCGGCGAGGCGCAACTCGCAGCGGATCGCCTCTTCGATCTCCTCCGGCGCGCGGCCATAGTCGGCGGCGAGGTCCTGGATCGACTCGCCCGCCTTGTACCGCTCGGCGATCACGGCCGTGGGAATGCCGGACCCCACAAGGACAGGGCGACCGTACTGCACCCTCGGGTCCATCATCACCACCCGGGGCTCCTCGGCGTCGTGCTTGCGGGTGAAGGGGTAGAGCCGGACCGGCGCACCGGCCGGGTTCCGATCGATCCGCCGGAAATGCGCCTCCAGCATGGCGCGCATCGCCATCTGCCCAGCCTTCGAGGCGTTAATCAGGCCGCCGTAGCGGTCGATGAAGAGATCCAAGCCACTTCGCGCACAGAACACGCACAGACCGCCCGCTCATGTTCCAGCACGCCGATACTCGACGTAGCCGACGGGGAAGCTTGCAATTCACCGTCCGCGTAGGTCACCCTCCCTCAAGGAATAGCGACAGGCTCTGTCTTGGCGAGACACGCCGCGGGCAGACGCGGACGAGGCGTCGCGACGAGCTCCGCAACCGCTGCGACCAACGCGGCCGGGTCAACCGGCTTCGACATGTGGACCTGGTAGCCTGCCGCCAGTGCCTGCGCCCGGTCCTCCGTGCTGGCGAACCCCGTCAGCGCCAGGGCCGGGACTTGCCCCCCGCGCTCGCTGGCGAACGTACGGACCTTGCGGATGAGCGCATAGCCGTCCTCGCCCGGCATGCCGATGTCGCTCATCAGCACATCGGGCGTCATCCGTTCGAGCGCCTCAAAGGCCTCGCCCGCCGATGCTACGGTCGTTACCGCCGCCCGGCTTTCCGCGAGCACCGCGGTGAGCCACTCGCGTACGTCAGCTTCGTCATCCACGACCAACACGCGCACGCCCTCGAGCACGAGGTGGCAGTCGTACGGGACCTCGCCGCCCGCCGTGGGGCTCACGTTCTCCCAACGGCTGAGCTCCCGGGATAGAAGAGGCAGGGTCACTCTGAACGTCGTGCCCTTGTTCTCTCCTCGACTTTCCGCCCGCACGGTGCCTCCATGCAGCTCCACCAAGTGCCGCACGATCGCTAGCCCGAGTCCGAGGCCGCTGTGCGCCCGAGTGCTAGTGCTGTCAGCCTGGCGGAAACGCTCGAAGACGTGCGGCAAGAAGTCGGGGCTGATGCCTTCGCCGGTGTCGCTCACGACAATCTCGGCACGGGAGTCGACGACCTCGAGCCATACCGCGACGCGTCCGCCCTTTGGGGTGAACTTGATCGCGTTGGTGAGGAGGTTGCAAATTACCTGCTGCAGACGTCCCGGATCCCCGAGCACGCGACCGTGCCGGAAGCCGCGGAGCATGGACTCGAGCTCGACACTCTTGGCCTGGGCCGCGGGACGGACGACGTCCACGGCTGCCTCGATTGCCTCCGCGAGATCGACGGGCTGCGTCTCAAGACGCAACTTGCCCGCCACCACGCGCGAGACATCGAGCAGGTCCTCGATGAGGTGCTTCTGCGCCTTCGCGCTGCGCTCGATCGTCTCGAGAGCACCCGCGGTCTTCGTGGCATCGAGCTTTCCCCTCCGCAGCAGGTGAACCCAGGTGAGGATCGCCGCGAGGGGTGAGCGTAACTCGTGCGAGAGCGTCGCCAGGAACGCGTCTTTGGCGCGATCGGCGGCCTCGGCCACAGCGGCGGCGGCGGCGCGGACCTCGGTCCGCTGGATCGCGAGCGCGATCCGATCACCGGCGAGTCGGAGCAGCTCTACCTCTTGCTGCTGAAACTTCCTCCGGCGCATGCTCCCCACATGCAGCACGCCAATCACGCGCCCATCAATCTGGAGCGGTACGCCCGCCAACGAGTGGAGGCCCTTCTCGCGGATGAAGCGGTTCGCAACCTCATAGTTGTCCACGTCCTCCATGACAATGGGACGCCGCTCGGCCGCAATGCGGCCCGCGAAGCCCTGGCCAACTGGGATGCGCATTTGGTGCTGCTGCTCCTCCTTCAATCCGAGCGCGGCACGCACGCGAAGCTCCCCCTCCCCCCCCTCCTCCGCCAGCTGCCGCAGTAGGACCACCGCCGTGTCCGTCTGCAGTTCGTTTCGCAGGCGGGTTAGCAGCTCGCGGAGAAGATCATCCAGGGGGAGATCAAGCGCCATGTCGGTGAGGGCCTGTACGCGCCGGACGAGCGCAGTGGCGGTCTCGGCCTCGGCCCGGGCGGCCTGTTCACTCGCAAGCGCCTCGGCCAGACGCGTCGAGATCTGCTGTTCTCGCCTGGTACTGAAGTTTTCCTCCAGCAGCGTATTGCCGAGCGTCCGAAGCAGCTCCCCGTACAGGGCCAGCCGCTCTCCCGGCAGAGGCCGCTCCTTCCGGCCTACGGCCCACACTATCTCGAAGGAGCACCCGCTGTTCCGGGCGAGCCGCTCGAGCGCGTGCTGATCCATGAACGTGGTCAGCGCATACCCGGCCACCGCCACACCGACGATCTCGCCGCTGAGCATGAGCGCAGTGCCGACCACCGCGAGGCCGTCGTGGTTTTCGACCACGACCGGCGGTGGCATGTCCGCCTGGGTCAGGCAGCGTCGGATGCAGGCGGCAAAGATGCCGAGATCATGGTAGCCGGGCGTGAAGAGCTCGAAGAGGTCGGTCGGATGCACCGGCCCGCAGATCAGGCGCGCGTCGGTGTCGTACAGTTGGATCGTAAGATGGGTGACGGCGGCGTACTTCTCGAGCGCCTTCGTCCACGCCCCTCGCTCAAAGAGCGCCGCCTCCGCCTGCCCATCCGAGGACATTACGGCAGGTCGGCCGGGTAAACATAGTCTCCGTCTCCCAGCCGGTGGATTCCGTAGATCATGTAAGACCTGGTCGGCCCCCCTTCCGTTCTCAAGCAAGTGCCGTGCCGAGCCGTAGCGTGATCAGCAGACGCCCCCCGCGGATCACTACGGGAGCAAGGTTAACTACTACCGCAGTTTGGGTAGAGACGGGCCGCGACGGCGCTCCTGTTGACCTCCTCGGCATGGCGCCGCCGGGCGGTTCCGTTCGCGGCTGTACATCGGCTGTTCACGATTTGCCCTCTCGAGGAACGGACACCCCAGGCTTACTACGTCCCGCTCGGGCGTCGCTCCGGCGAACGGGCTAGGAGACCGTGGTAGCCCGCGAAGGGGGTCGGCTGAACGTTCGGCGAGATCGTCCGCGCGAGGACGCGCATGCCCACACCGTCCACGACCTCGCACTCACGGGTCACGCGGCTGATCGGGCCCCCCCGCATCTTGGTGACCGTCACGGCCAGCCGAGAGACGTCGCCCAGCTCGACCCAGTTGAGGAGAATGATGTTGTCCACGAGCGAGCTGACGCCGTAGTCCCCCATCATCGACGACATGCCGAACATCTCGGGGTTCTCGTGGTTGTAGATCGCCGTGACCTGGTGCTCCTTCATGAGCGCCACGAGCGCGTGGAAGAAGTCCCTGAAGGTGCGACCCGCAGGGCCCAGGCTCGAGCCATACGTCGAGAGGCTATCGATGACCGCGCGCGTAGGCTTGAACTCCCGCACGATCTGCTCGATCCGGTGGAAGTGTCGATCGATCTCCATCTCCTGCGGCGGGTCGTAGTAGAGCTGGACCGTGCCCCGATCGATCGCAGCCTGGAGGTCGATCCCGATGCTCGCGGCGTTCCGTAGCACCTGGGCTGGCGGCTCGTCCAGCGTCAGCATGAGGCCGCGCTCCCCGAGGCGGGCCCCTTCGGCGGCGTAGTGCAGGCTCATGACGCTCTTCCCGACCCCCGAAATCCCGACCACGAGGGTCGTGCTGCCCACGAAGTACCCACCGCTCAACATCTCGTCGAGGCCGGGGATGCCGGAAGAAATCCGCGTCGTCGGATCAAAGGAGGCGGCGAGCTCGCGGGTCGTGTCGCGGGGCGCCTGCACGCGCCGGTAGACCTCCAGCCCTTGGCCGTCGACGATCCGAAACGAGTGGCGTCCCATCTGGTACTCGTGGCCACGCGACTTCACGATTTCGATGGACCGCTGCACGGCACGCTCGAGGGGCTCGAGCCTGAGCCGCATGACCGTGTCGGCAATGAACTCCTCCGGCGCGGGAGCGGCGAGGCGCACCCCGTCCCGTGCGACCACTTCCAGGACCAGCATGGCGGTCAAGTTCTCGCGGTGTAGCCCCTCGGCGAGGATGTGGAAGCCATCGCGAGGGTCTCGGCTCCCGTCGTTGCCCAGAGCCAGCTGGCCAAAACTATCGATGAAAATTCGCCGCGCCCCGATCTTCCCCGCTTCGTCGAGAAGCAGGCTGTCGGCCTGCTGCAACTCCTGCTGGAAGACCGAGCGCGTCGTGAACACCATCTTGAGCCGGCCCTGGCGCTCGAGCTCGGGCAGGTCCCAGCCGAACCTCGCCACGTCGCGGATGAACTTGTCCGGGGAGACCTCGAACAGCACGATCAATCCCGGCTCGTGGAACTCGGTCGCGCCACGAAAGACGAACTCCGCCCCCAACGTGCTTTTCCCCGTACCAACCGCTCCCTCCACCAGGGTCAGGTTGCCACGGGGGATTCCGCCGCCGAGGATGGCGTCGAGCCCTTTGATCCCTGTCTTGGTGAAATCCCGTTCAGCCATAGGCGTCTTCCTCGCTCGCTCGCCCCGATCGACCCGTGCGACTGTCGCGGCGCTTCCTGCCAGCTTCGGGCGCGCCCCCCGGCCAGGGCCGCCGTGCGAGAGCCTGGAGCAAGGCTCGGCGTCCTGCTGGCGTGGCGGCGACCTCCAGGAGAGAGTTGAGCCAATCCGCAAGCGGGCCTCCGGACGTGAGGACGTACATCCGGGCGCCGGACTTGGGGTTCTGCGATTGTGTCAGGAGGCCGGCGCCGATGAGGGTGTCGAGCGATCTGCCGACTTGCTGGACGTCGTAGGCCACGAAGGCGGCGAGCTGTTCACTCGTCAGGAGCGCCCGGGGGTGCCGCCGGAAGAAGCGCAGTAGATCGAGATCGCAGGGCTGGCCCAGGCGAGACTTGGCCTGGTCAAGTAGATGCTTGATGTCCGTTGAGTTTCGCATCGCGAACCGTCAAACCGCAGCTCCCGGCACGAGGCGGGAGCACTGTGCAGTTTTCGCGGTGCGGCTGGCTGCGAGAGCCGCTCCACCCCGGCCCAGAAGCCCAATTTTCCCCATAGACCTGGAAGGACAAACCGTCAAGGGGTGCCCGGGAAAGAGAGACGGTCTGGCGTGCCCGAGCGCGTGGCCATGGCCATCTCAGGACACGAGACGCGCTCTGTCTTTGACCGCTACAACATCGTCAGCGAGGACGACCTCGCCGCCGCGGCTGAGCGCGTCAGCGACTACGTGGCCAAGCGGCGCGAGGAGCCCGCGCGTGTCGTTGCGATTGCCTCAGCACGACAGGAACGCGCACAATGAGGCGCTCGCAGCGAACGGCGCCGAGGTGTAAGTGGCTGATTCTGCGAGTGGCCAGGGGCGGAGTCGAACCGCCGACACCGTGATTTTCAGTCACGTGCTCTACCAACTGAGCTACCTGGCCGGCCGAGGCAATCCGCTTACCGGCTTCGCCCCGGAGCGTCAACGGCGCACGCCGGCGCCGCACGGCCGGAGAGCCGTGCGGCACCGGCGAAGTCGCTCAGGGCAGCAGCTGCGCGTTCCCCGACAGGGCCACGGCGCCCGGTCCGGGGAGGTCTCCCGCGGAGTCGACGAGTATGTTGTACGAGGGCGGGATGCAGAAGATGCTCACCAGCGTGGAGGCGACGGGCGGCCCGCCGGTGGTCACCCCCGTGGCCGGCGAGCCGGTCTCGAAGATCGTCCGTGCCACGTCAGCCGTGGTGAAGGCGCCCGAGGTCCGCTGCCCGCAGCTGGTGAAATTGGTGACCGTGGCGCAGTCCGCGTTCATGTTGGCGGGGTTGCACTGCACGGGGAGGCACGGCGCTCCGCTGCACGTGTTGCACGGCGGGCCAGGCTGGCACGCGCAAGCCGTGCCCGACGGCGAGCCGTTGCACGTGCGAGCGAACGAGTTCGTCGTCTTGTTCTTGCAGAAGCCGCAGAAGACGTTGCTCTGATCGGGCGCGTTGATCGCCGTCTTCGACAGCGTCGCGGTGTCCAGCAGGAAGCCGATCGCCAGCGAGCCGATGGCGAGGCCGCCCGGCGGCGGGCACTCGTGGCTCGTCGGGAAGTCGCCGTTCGGGCTCAGGGACTCCGGCGTGCACGCGAGTCCGTCGTTCGGACCGCCGTTGCACTTGCTCGTGCTCGAGTTGCAGATGGGGCAGGGCTGGACGAAGGTCTTGCAGAAGCCGCTCGGGCAGTCCGCATCGGTGATGCAGCCCTTGCCGTTGTTCGCCCCGCCGACACAGGCGCCGGTCTCGCAGGTCCCGTTGGCCCCGCAATCCGCGTCGGAGCAGCAGGTGGCGCCGTTGCCCGTGCACCGCGCCGTGTCGTTGGTGCAGGTGCCGCCGCCGGCACACGCTCCCAGGTTCCCGCACGCGTTGCCGCAGGGCGCTCCCGGGCTGGTGCCGCCCACGCACCGGTTCGCCAGCTGGTCGCCGCTGAGGAAGAGGTTGTCGTTGAGCGGCAGGTTGATGGTGTGAGCCTCGCCCGTCGAGCAGTCGGCCGTGCCCGTCGCGGTTGCCGTGATCGTGAGGATGCCGCAGGTGCTGCTGGGGGCCTGCATGTGGGCGCTGTTCGGGATGGGCAGGGGCGGTCCGAACAGGCAGCCGGCGGTCGTGCAATGGAGGAACTTGCACGTGCCGCCCGGGCAGTCGAAGTTGCTGATGCAGGGGTTGTGGTGGTTCGAGCCGCCGGAGCACAGGTTGCCGCCCGCCTCGGCCGAGCTGGTCCCGGTGAGCGTGAGCGTGCTGCCGTCGCAGCAGGCGTGGATGACGTTGAAGAAGTTGTCGGGGACGGCTGCGGGCAGGGGCACGGCGACGCCCGCGCCACCGAAGTAGAGGCCGCTGCAGGCGAGCGAGAAGAAGTTGGCGTTCGTGTCCGAGGCGAGGTGGCCGCAGCTCCCCGCCCCGATCACGGTCTTGAACTTGTACTCGAGCGGCGTCCCGCCGGAGCAGCTGCAGGCCATCCCCGGCGGCGGGCAGGTGCTCGACGTGGTGCTGGTGCTCGTGGTCGTGGTGGTCGTGGTGGTGGTCGGGCACGGGTAGACGAGGACGTTGGCCCCCTCCACCTGGGCCAGGACGCTCGCGCCGAGGGCGGTGCGGTTCGCGGGCGACAGACACGGCTGCGAGCAGATCCCCTTGGTAGTCAGCTTGGTCATGGCGGCGTTGTACTTCTCGACGGCCGACTTGTGCTTCACCGGGTCGTTCTCCTCGCACACGTTCTCGTCGAAGTCCTTGCCGGCGAAGAACTGGTCGGCCATCTTGATGTGGCACTTGATCACCGCGGCGGTGAGCTTGCCGAGCTCCTTGCCGACGCTGTCAGCGCACTTCAGCTGATCTCCGCTATGCGGGACCCAGCCGGCATCGTCGCCCGAGGCGTCGATCAGCATGGCCCCCATCGTCGAGTCGCAGTAGACGTTGCCGTTCTGCGCGTCGAGCGAGAGCGGGTTGGTCTTGTCCGCGAAGAGCGTGGTCTCCTCGGCGGACGCGAACGTGAGCTCGGTCGAGGTGCAGAGCGGCGACACCTTGGCGATGGCCGCGTCGAGCCTCTCCTTCGCGGACTTCCCGTTGTTGGGCCCTTTCTCGCAGGCCTCGTCGTCGACCGGCGCAGCCTTGAAGGCCGCGTCGGCCTGCTTCT
This sequence comes from Deltaproteobacteria bacterium, assembly GCA_005888095.1. Lineage (GTDB taxonomy): Bacteria > Desulfobacterota > Binatia > DP-6 > DP-6 > DP-3. The sequence goes on from VBKF01000103.1 coordinate 132,018, forward strand.
TGTGGCACGTGATCACCGCCTTGACGGCCTTGCTGAAGGCCTTGGCGAGGGCGTCGGCGCACTTGAGCGTGGCCGCGACGTTCGGCGCCGACGGGTCGTCCTTGCTGCCGGGGACGCACCCGGTGTCGTCGCTGGCGCAGGACATGGCTCCGCCCGCGTCGCTGCAGTCGAAGTGCTTGCCCGGCCCCGGGGGGGTTGCGATCGCGCCGCCGGCGGTGAGGAGGAGCACGCTACCCAAGGTTGCTGCGAGGAGGCGCTTCATGGGCTTTCTCCGTTGGTGTCTCCCTCGGGGCGGCAGGCCGGGAGGGACCGACTACGAGGAGCCGGCAGCTCGCGGCTTACCCCCCCCGGCGCGAGGCTGTCAATATGTAATTTACTCGACTGCGCGCGGACTATGGGAGCGCTTGCGCCATGCCGGGAATGGCCACCGCGCCGGGACCGGGCAGGTCGGCCGCCGCGTCGACCGTCTGGGTGAAGCTCGGCGGGATGCAGAAGATGCTGACCAGCGTTCCGGGCTGCGCGGGGCCCCCCGTCGTCAGCGCTCCCGCGGGCATGCCCGTCTCGACGATGGTCCTCGAGACGTCGTTGGCGGTGAAGGCGCCCGCGGTCCGCTGGCCGCAGCTCGTGGAGCCGGTCACGCTGGTGCAGTCCGAGTCCAAGGCGCACGGTACGGGGAGGCACGGCGCGGAACCTGGACACGTCGCGCAGGGCAGGCCCGGCGCACAGCCGCAGCTGGCGCCCGTCGCCAAGCCGTTGCACCGCCGGGCGAAGGTGTTGAGCGTCTTGTTCCTGCAGAAGCCGCAGAAGACGTTCACCTGACCGGGCAGGTCGACCGCGGTCTTCGTGACCGTGCCCGAATCGAGCACGAAGGAGATCGGCAGGGCGCCGATGTTGCTGGCGGGCGGGGGCGGACAGTCGTGGCTGGTCGGATAGTCGCCATCGATCGCGGTGTCGCCCGGCGTGCAGGCGAGGCCGTCGTTGGCGCCGCCGTTGCACGTGTTGGTGGTCGCATTGCAGATCGGGCAGGGCTGGATGAAGGTCTTGCACGCACCGCCGCCCGGGCAGTCCGCGTCGGTGATGCACCCGAAGTCGGCATTCGAACCGCCCACGCATACGCCCGGGTTGCACGTGCCGGACTGTATGCAATCGTCGCCGGCAGCGCTGCAGCAAACCGTGTTGGGCGCTTGCCCGCCGCCGCTCGCGCAGCGGCTCGTATCGTTGACGCAGGTACCGCCCGGACACGAGTTCTGCGCGACGGTGCCGCAGCCTCCAGGGCCGGTGCAGGGCGCGCCGGGCGTCGACCCGCCAACGCACCGCATCGGCATGAGGTCGCCGGTCAGGAAGAGCTGGGAGCTGAGCGGCACGCTGAGATTGCTGGTGCTGCCGGCATTGCAGTCGCCCATGCCCGACGCATCCGCGGACAGCACATTGATGACGCACGTGCTCGTGGGCGCCCCATTGTTGTTGGGGACCGGGAGCGGCGGGCCGAACAGGCACCCGGCCTTCGTGCACTGGAGCAGCTTGCACTTCCCGCCCGGGCAGTCGCCGTCGGTCGTGCACGCGTTGTGATGGTTGGCGCCGCCGGCG